>NZ_JALKIK010000004.1:0-165375 GCF_023050955.1 Anaerobiospirillum sp. NML120511 | reverse complement strand
AAACAGGCATCAAAATCAGTGATGCCCAGATGAAATCGATAGACATGGAACCCATTGGGCCATTTCCTCTCTGGAACTATCGAATCAATGGTTTTAAAAGATCAATTTAATTGCTTACAGTTCCTTAGTTGTGTTGAAACCAAGTGGTCAAAATGACAGCGCCCCGGCCATTGGCCAGGGCGCTTGTAACCTGTCATCAGATCAGTGCAGCTGCATACTGCTGCTGACAGATGGTGTTATCAGTTGTTATCAGGATCGGCCTGATAGGAGGTCTGCCCATCGCGTGGCAGAGCAGTGGCCTGTTCCTGACCTTCAAGATTGCTGAAATCGATCTTCTGAATGCTGTCCTGGCCACTGTAGAAGCTGGCAGGCATTTCAAAGTCACCCTCAACAGACTTGAGCAGGCGGCCCTCAAAGACCAGAACCAGGTTGGCAATGTCAGGGCGGGTCCAGCCTCTGCGGTCATAATGCACGTAGTACCAGCGGCTGTTGTCAAAGGCATCAGTGAGCATTGGGGTACCCATAATGAAGCGTACCTGCTCGGCGGTCATGCCCTGACGGAGCTGATTGATGGCTTCCTGTTCAACGTAATTACCCTGCTTTAAATCGACACGGTAAGCACAGCCATTAACAGCAACGGCAGCCAGAGCAATAGCGCATACAGAGAAAATCTTGGTGCTCAGTTTCATGTTTTTTAAAAAAGCCCCTGGTTGAGATAAGCAGCCGGGACAGGCTCGCAGCCAGAGCGAGGTCTCCGGATAAATATGGCAGAACCTTGCTGCCCGTTGCCATGTCCTGTTGGGGCTGCCGATAAAGCTCCAGCCTTGCTGTCAGCTCCCTTGCAGCGCCTTTGGGGGACAAAAGCCGCTCTATTTTAACAAAAAGGCAAAAGATTTGACCAAGCTCCCTTGAAATTGCCCGTCCATGGCTCCATATAAACTGGAGGTACTTCCCGCCTGTGGCTGGAAGTTCTTTTTCCTGTCTGCAAACTGCTGGTTTTTCCTCAGCAGAGCAAAGACCGGGACAGCAAGTTCTGTCAGTACCGTCATAAGAGCGCATGTTCAGGCACAGACTGCAGCATAAGCAGCCATTGCAGGATACTGTTACTGTGACATTACTGGCACTAAAACATCAGCTGTCATACGGGGCTTGTGCTGAGGAAAAGGTAGCAGTCAGCCGCACGGTAAGCGCTCAGGTTATCTGTCCCTGTCAGGCTTGCATCTGCGGCATGTTTGAGCAGGCACACAGATGCTCGAAGCCAGAGCTTCCGGTATATTGGTTTTTGTAAGACAGATTCATGCAGGAACAAGCAGATGCAAGATTTTGAGAATAACAAGAGTGTTCAGGATGCCATTAATACTTTAGAAGGTGCTGCCGGCACTGCTCAGGATCAGGCAGACTACGCTGCCCGCAAGGCTCAGGAGTATGCCCGCGCCCAGGCTGAGGCAAATGGCATTCAGCAGCCACGTTTCAGCAAGGCTGCCGCTTTTAATGCCAATGGCGATCCTACTGATGAGAACGTCGTCAGCGAAGATGATATTGAAGATGATGACGATACTGATTACACCCAGGATGACTGCGATACTGTCGAGGCTCCCCCTGTAGGGGATGATGCTGCCGCCATTATCAGCGACCTTCAGGGTCAGATTGAGATCCTCAAGCAGACCGTTGCCTCAGAGCATGACAAGATGATTCGTGCTGTTGCCGAGGCTGACAACATCCGTAAGCGTGCTGCACAGGACATTGAGCGTGAGCGCAAGTATGCTCTTGAGAAGTTTGTAAACTCCCTCATGCCTGTATATGACGCTCTGGAGAAGGCTCTTGAGTACAGCGATCGTAACAATGAGGCTACAAAGGCTACCCTGGACGGTGTAGAGAACACCCTTGCCCTTTTCTTAAAGGAGATGCAGTCCTTTGGTGTAGATCAGGTTGATCCAACTGGCCAGCCTTTTGACCCTAACTTCCACCAGGCTGTTTCCATGGTGCCATCAGCAGACGTTCCAAATAACCATGTTCTGTCCACCATGCAAAAGGGCTTCACCCTCAATGGTCGTGTAGTGCGTCCAGCCATGGTGGTTGTAGCCAAGAACGGCTAATCAGTCATGTGTATGGCTGCACTGTCTGTGCAGCTGACGTGGCCGGTGACTGAGCTCTGGCCGCAGGAAAACGGACCCGGATTTGACCACTGGTCATCCGGGTTCTGTTTTTTTTCAGCGCCCCTGGGGCGCTGACTGTCGCAACGTTCTGCCGCACGTCACGCCCTTGCGCTTAAAGTACTCATAGCCAGTTATGGCCAGTCAACAGGGGCATATGGCCCATCTTCGTGTGGCTGTGCCGGGCATCATTCCTGGGAAGGTGTGGCTGTGCCTGGTAAGGCCTGGTCAGGTGTGATGGCAGAGGCTGTAAGGATGGGCGGGCGCAGAAGTGCCTGGCAGCGGTCGCATGGACAGGCAGGGGCAGGTGGGACTGGCCGGGGCGGCTGGGATAGGCGGGCGCAGATGGCCTGTTTAAGGGATTCAGGCGGAAAGGGCTTAAAAAATTAAAAAATTTTTGTGATCTGTACTTGAAAAAATTTGGGGCTAACCCCAATTGATTAAACAGTTAGAGATAAAGATTTTTTCAGAACCAGTGCACTGTGAGCCGGTAGCGACAAGCAAAGACTTACAGCCTGCGCACCAGGGGCTCTAACTAAATAAGATGCCTTTCTGACGAATAGAAAGGGCAGCAGTGCTCAGGCATTCAGTGAAGCAGAAAGATGTAAGACTTAACTGACTGCTCCTGGTTCAGATACAGATTAATCAGCGGAGATAAAATCATGGGAAAGATTATTGGTATTGACTTAGGTACTACTAACTCTTGCGTTTCTGTTTTAGATGGTGACAAGGTTCGCGTTCTTGAGAACTCTGAGGGCCGCCGTACAACCCCATCTATCGTAGCTTATGCTGACGACGGTGAGATTTTAGTAGGCGACGCCGCCAAGCGTCAGGCCGTTACCAATCCTGAAAAGACCTTATTTGCCATCAAGCGTTTAATTGGTCGTCGTTACGATGATGCTGAGGTCCAGCGCGACATCTCCATCATGCCATTCAAGATTGTCAAGGCTGACAATGGCGACGCCTGGGTTAACGTAAATGACAACAAGCTGGCTCCTCCACAGATTTCTGCTGAAGTCTTAAAGAAGATGAAGAAGACTGCCGAGGACATCCTGGGTGAGGAAGTTACCGAGGCCGTTATTACCTGCCCTGCCTACTTCAATGACTCCCAGCGTCAGGCTACCAAGGATGCCGGCCGAATTGCAGGTCTGGACGTAAAGCGTATCATCAACGAGCCTACCGCCGCTGCTATTGCCTACGGTGAGGACAAGGCCAAGGGCGAGCAGAAGATCGCTGTTTACGACCTTGGTGGTGGTACCTTCGATATTTCCATCATCGACATCGATGAGATCGACGGCGAGAAGACCTTCGAGGTTCTCTCTACCAACGGTGACACCCACCTTGGTGGTGAAGACTTCGACAACCGCATCATCAACTACCTGGTTGAAGAGTTCAAGAACCAGCAGAATGTTGACCTGCGTCAGGACCCACTGGCCATGCAGCGTTTAAAGGAAGCTGCTGAAAAGGCCAAGATTGAGCTGTCCTCTTCCCAGCAGACCGACGTTAACCTGCCATACATTACCGCAGACGCCTCTGGTCCTAAGCACATGAACCTCAAGATCACCCGTGCCAAGCTCGAGGCTCTGGTTGAGGATTTGGTAAACAAGACTCTGGACCCTGTAAAGACCGCTTTAAGCGATGCCGGTCTGTCAGTTTCCGAGGTTGACGACGTAATTCTGGTTGGTGGTCAGACCCGTATGCCAATGGTGCAGAAGCTGGTTGCTGACTTCTTTGGCAAGGAGCCACGTAAGGACGTAAACCCTGACGAAGCTGTTGCCATGGGCGCTGCCATTCAGGGTGGTGTACTCTCTGGTGCCAAGAATGACGTTCTTCTGCTGGACGTTACCCCATTATCCCTGGGTATTGAGACCCTGGGCGGCGTAATGACCACTCTGATTCCTAAGAACACCACCATTCCTGCTCAGAAGTCTCAGGTATTCTCCACCGCTGAGGATAACCAGCCTGCCGTAACCATTCACGTACTGCAGGGTGAGCGTAAGCGTGCCTCTGACAACAAGTCCCTGGGTCAGTTCAACCTTGAAGGTATTGAGCCAGCCCCACGTGGCAATCCACAGATCGAGGTAAGCTTCGACATCGACGCCGACGGCTTAATCCACGTATCTGCCAAGGACAAGAAGACTGGCAAGGAGCAGAAGATTACTATTCAGTCTTCCTCCGGTCTGTCTGAGGACGATATCGAGCGTATGGTCCGTGAGGCCGAGCAGCACTCTGCTGAGGACAAGAAGTTCGAGGAGCTGGCCGCTGCCCGCAACCGTGCTGACAACACTATTCACATGGCCCGCAAGGAGCTCAATGAGAAGAATGTCAGCGGCGACGACAAGGCTGAGGTCGAGCGTGCCATCAACGGTCTTGAACTGGCCGTACGTGGCGACAACAAGGATGAAATCGAGAGCTCCGAGAAGAAGGTTCTCGAGTCCTTACAG
Source organism: Anaerobiospirillum sp. NML120511 (assembly GCF_023050955.1). Lineage (NCBI taxonomy): Bacteria > Pseudomonadati > Pseudomonadota > Gammaproteobacteria > Aeromonadales > Succinivibrionaceae > Anaerobiospirillum > Anaerobiospirillum sp. NML120511. The sequence goes on along the minus strand of NZ_JALKIK010000004.1, from coordinate 160,778 downwards.
GCTATCCTGGCCAAGCAGCAGCAGGCTCAGGCCGGCGCAGGTGCCGCTGGTGCAGGTGCTTATCAGCAGGCCGACCAGGGTCAGCCACAGGGCTCCAAGCAGGATGACAATGTAGTCGATGCCGAGTTCGAAGAAGTTAAGGACGACAAGAAGTAATTTCTTGAAGTAATACCTGAAAGTAATCCTTAACCTTTACTTTCCTAATTGCCGTGGTTCAGTTATGCAGATGTACAGCTGAGCCCGGTAAAAACAGCAAGAAAACGGGCGGCCCGGGATGCCGGGCAGCTCTGAGCTAAGGCGGAAGGAGCCTGCTGATCTGCTCTGATAAATGTTCAGGGCCGGTTTTCAGCCGGTTCTCTCCGCTTTTTAGGCTTTAGGGCTCTGCTTGAGGCTGATGTCATCATCAGAACTCTAAAGCCTAATAATGCCCTACAATCAGATTTTTCACGCATTCAATCCTGAGCTGTCGGCAGTATCCGTATGAGCAGGGCGCAAGAGGCGCCTGAACAGGAGACAGAGCGTGTACCAGATTTAATCGAGATAAGCATGGCAACAAAGCGTGATTATTACGAGGTGCTGGGTGTAGCACGAAGCGCGACTGATGATGAGATCAAGCGTTCTTTCAAGCGCCTGGCAATGAAGTTCCATCCGGACCGTAACAAGGATCCGGATGCCGGTGACAAGTTCCGTGAGATCAACGAGGCCTATCAGGTATTAAGTGATCCTCAGAAGCGCTCTGCCTATGATGCTGGCGGCTTTGATGCTGTTAACAACAGCGGCGGTCCAGGCTTTGATCCATTTGGCGGCGGTGGTGCTGATTTTGGCGACATCTTTGAGACCATCTTCGGCAGTGCCATGGGTGGTGGTGGCGGCCGTCGTGCCCGTCGCCCATCAGGTCCGGTAAGAACCCGTGGCCGCGATCTGCGCATTATGGTTCCTCTTACCCTTGAAGAGGCTGTTAAGGGCCTGACCAAGGAGGTCAAGATCAATGCCCTTACTACCTGTCCTGACTGTCATGGTGAGGGTACCAAGGATCCTAAGAGCCGCAAGGAATGTCCTGTATGTCATGGTCAGGGCGTGGTTATCGGCCAGCAGGGCTTCTTCTCCATTCAGCGTACCTGTGACCACTGTCATGGCGAAGGTTATGTAGTTACTGACCCATGTAAGACCTGTAATGGTCAGGGCCGTATCAACAAGGCCCGTACCGTTAAGATCAATATTCCAGGCGGTCTGGATACCGGCCAGTCCGTAGTAGTTGAGGGAGAGGGCGAGTCCGGAACTCATGGCGGACCAAGCGGCGATTTAATCGCCGTTATCCAGGTTAAGGACCATGAGCTGTTCAAGCGTGACGGTGACAATCTCTACTGTGAGGTTCCAATCACTTTCACTACTGCAGCTCTGGGTGGCAAGGTCACCGTTCCTACCCTGGATGGCAAGCTGGCTATTACCGTTGAGCCAGGCACACAGACCGGTACTACTTACCGTCTGGCCGGCAAGGGTATCAAGGCAACCTACACCAACCGTACCCGTGGCAATCTGTACTGCACCGTTGTAGTAGAGACTCCGGTCAACCTCAACGACTACCAGAAGGATCTGCTGCACAAGCTTGAGCAGTCCTTTGAGGATGACGCCAAGGACGGCAAGGAAGAAGGCGGCAAGCACAAGCCAGGCAGCAGCCAGAAGCCAATGAGCGACTCCTTCATTGACAAGGTAGGCAAGTTCTTCAAGGACCTGGGCAAATAGTCCAGGGGGTGGCGGCAGCAAAAATCACCGCGCAGCCTGCGCAAGGCGCATCCTGCGCTGCTGCGTGCAGTGCTGACAGGCCTTTGCCTGTCAGCATGCTGCCCGCCACCTTTACCTTTGCTCAAGAGCAGACTTACTACGGCTCTTTAGCCGTGCTCATACGAAAAAAGCTCTGTTAGATGTCAGCCATCCAATAGAGCTTTTTCATTATCTGCCTGAACAATTTTCTACTCTGGACCTCCCCACCACTAAAGTGAGCTCTGGATGCAGAGGGCATTGCTAATCTCCCTGTCTGGAGCCTTGCGATTCTCCCTGTCTGGAGCCTTGCGATATGCGACCCTGCCTGACAGGGCATGCCTTACGGGGCAGTACGTCCGTTATGATGGCACGACATTCCAGGGCAGGTCTTATGGTGGGCACTGTGCCCGGGTTATGACCTTATGAGATAAAATGGCATATTTTAGCCATTTTTGCAGACAGTTAGGGGCATAACTTTAAGTGGCTCAGTACGGGCCATGCTATAATCATGAAGTTCCGCAGCATAACCCCGGGACGGGCTTCGGAATATCAGGTCCCTGAATTTCTTACACGCCTGCTGCTGTGCAATAGGCGTTTTTTGTTGTTATAAACCGCAGCTTATGGTTTTTCTCCAGAGCTTGCTCAGCTGCCGGCTGCAGCTGTCCTCATACAGAGCTGAGTGCACTTAATCTGTCCAAGACAGAGGCAAGTTCAGTTCAGCGGTCATCAGGACGGCCTCAGATGCGGCGCCACGGGCAGGGAGAGATGATTGCCAGCAATAAGCAGGCAAGGCCATCAGAGCCTCCTCAGTTGAGCTGGGCGGTTAAATTTTTGAGGTTAACATGGAACAGACACCAATGACTGCACGTGGCGAGCAGCTCTTACGCGATGAACTGGAGCGTCTTAAGACTCAGGAGCGTCCACGTATCACAGCTGCCATTGCTGAAGCACGCAGCCACGGTGATTTAAGTGAAAACGCCGAGTATGATGCTGCCAAGGAAGAGCAGGGTCTGTGCGAAGCCCGCATCAAGGATATTGAGTCCAAGCTGGCAACTGCCAACATTATCGACGTTACCAAGCTGGCCCACGGCGGTCCTTTAAAGGTTGTCTTTGGCTGCACAGTAACCCTTATTGACGTTGATACCGATGAGGAAATCACCTACAAGATCGTAGGCGAGGACGAGGCTGATATCGAGAACAATCTCATGTCCTACAAGACTCCTATTGCCAAGGGTCTGCTGGGCAAGGTTGAGGGCGACGAAGTTGCCATCAAGATTCCTAAGGGCACCGTAACCTACGAGGTTGCCGAGGTTAAGTACATCGCCTGATGCCCAGGTAATACCCCGCATCCCAGTACTTTACAGAGGTGAAACCGCTGCCACTGATACATGGCAGTGGCAGTGGTGCCCAGCAGCTTTCTGTGACCTGGCAGTGCCAGGTGGTCTGGGCAACCTTCTGTAACCTGGCAGTGCCAGGTAGCCAGGGCAACTTTCTGTAATCTGGCAGTGTCAGGTTGCCGGGGCAACTTTCTGTAACCTGCCTTTGGGGCAATAAAAAAAGCTTAGTCATGCTCATGACTAAGCTTTTTTTGATCCCGTGCCGGCACGCCTTGCAGTGCCTGGGATCGGGCAATGATTCATTATGCCGGATATCAGCGTGGCAGAATGAAACGGCTGTCATCCTTGCGCTGTCTGAACAGGATAGCGACACGGCCAACTACATTGATAAGCTGGGCGCCTACTGCATCAGCTGCCTGCTGAGCCTGTTCCTTGCGGCCATCGCCGGCGTTTAACTTGATCTTGATCAGTTCATGATGCTCAATGGAGCTGTCAATTTCCTTAATCACGTTCTCAGAAAGGCCGTCGTTACCGAGCATGACTACTGGATTCAAGGCATGAGCCTCAGCCTTTAAGAACTGACGCTGCTTTGCATTTAATGCCATATTTTCTAGATTCCTGGTTAATTTGTCAGGCCAAACCTGAACACAAACGCATATTGTAGCAAAATCACAGCCTGTGCGGCAGCTGCCTGTTCCTCAAATTTGCCCTGAATTTACGATGAATACGCCAGCATTCTCCGTGCTTTTGCCAGTCATATTCCCGTCGGGTACTGTTCACCTGATGGCATCGGTCCAGTAATAGATTTAAGCGTCCCGGTCAGCAGCCTGAGAAGGCGCACAAGAGTGACTCAGTGCGCCATGGCCTGATGACAGAGGCTGCCAGCAGTCCATACATTCAGGCCCGCAGGCAGGCCTGCCGGCCTGACGGCCTGTCGGTCTGCCAGCCTGCCGGGCCTGCACACTTGCAGGCAGTGCAGGCTATGGTGCCTTACATGGGATGATGCTCCAGGGCCGGGGATGGTGGCACTTGATTATTGGGCAGGTGGGCAGGGAGAATCTGAATATTTGCCGGTATAAGTGATTATTGGCTGTAAAAGTAAAATTTGCTCAAAACCGGTGTTTTTTGAGCAAAATTGGCGCAATTGCCAAACAATTTGCCGGAAAATCTTTATCAGAGATGTTTTTAAACTGATGTTTATGCTTAAAATTAAAGCGCAGTTTGCATAGGGTAATGTGATTATTGCCCCGAAATTGCTGCTGTATTTTTACATACTGACAGTTTACTGAAATTCACATGCAGGGCCCGGGATTAACACCAGGAATAATGCACAGCTTAATGTGCGGCTGTTTTGCTCAAGTTTATCTGCAGTGGGCGCCCTCCACTGTGCAAAATACAGATCGCATATGTATAATTGAACACTTTATTAAGTGTTATTGATGGCAGTATGGCTGCCTCACTGTTTCAGCTGGGAAGCTGATTGGGGAAATGGCTGATGCCGGTTCGTAAAAGAAGCGCCAGTTCTACTCGCTGGCTCAAAGAACATTTTGATGATCCCTATGTAAAAGAGGCCCACAAGCGCGGCCTGCGCTCCCGTGCAACTTTCAAGCTCGAGGAGCTCCAGAAAAAGGATCGTTTAATCAAGTATGGCAATATCGTAGTTGATCTCGGCGCCGCACCTGGCGGCTGGTCTGAGTTTGCCATCAAATGCGTAGGCGAAAGCGGCCGTATTGTGGCCTGCGATATTCTGCCTATGAGACCAATTCGCAATGTTGACTTTTTACAGGGCGACTTTCGCGATAATGAAGTTTTCAAAACTCTATATGGCATGATTGGCGAGGGTGCCGACGTGGTCCTTTCTGACATGGCTCCTAATATGTCAGGCAACAAGGCCATTGACCAGCCACGCTCGATGCTGCTGACCGAGCTGGCCCTTGATATGGCACGCCGCGTACTAAAGCCAGGCGGCAGTTTTGTCGTCAAGGTCTTTACCGGCTCAGGCTCTCAGGAGTTCCTGGCTGAACTTAAAAAGGACTTCACCACAGTAAGAGTGCGCAAGCCAGATGCTTCACGCGATCGCTCTTCAGAGGTCTATATGGTGGCCACCGGCTTTAAGGGCCATGAGCTCTCCGGCGTCGCCCCTGAGTTTGATGACGAAGACCTCTAAGTGAGCCGTTGCCTCGCGGCAGTAGCCGGCAGCGCGCGCGGTCAGCGCAGCCTGGGCGGCCCTGGCAGTTCTGCCACGCAGCGCGGCATGAGCAGGACGCCGCAGTGCGCCCCCAGCGCAGCAGTGCGCTGCAAGGCCCGCTGAGGTCATGTTCAGCTAAGTCTGCACAAAGGCAGACATAATATACTCACTGTTTTGCAGGGAAAACGTTTTACATGCGCCTGCAGGCCACAGGGCCTGACCCCTGACCGTTATCTGCAGACTCTGTGATGTCACTGCACGATACGGAAGTTTATCCACAGACCTGTTCGTAAGCAGCCGTTAAGAGCTGCAACCTGTTTGCTAAGTTACAGCAACAGAGTCTGACAACTGTATTTGGTTGATAAGGAATATGGCAGCCGCTGCTGACAGTCAGCGCGGAGCCGTAAATCACTGGTGTATTAGCCAGGGGCATAAGGACTGCCGGTCATGGCCGCTTTGCTGGGGCACATGATGGACAGATGCCTGTAGCCTGTTAATACACAACAACGAGGATGGAATGGCAAAGAACTTAATACTATGGCTGGTAATAGCGATCATTCTGATGTCGCTGTTTGAGTCTTTCAACAGCTCGGAGAACAATGGTCGCAGCATTGACTACACCAGCTTTGTCTCATCTGTACAGAATGACCAGGTGCAGGAAGTGGTCTTTGACGGTGCCGTCATTAATGGCCTCAAGCGCAACGGTGAGCAGTTCACCACCGTTATGCCTATCCATGACAGTGCTCTGCTGGATACTCTGTTAAATCACAATGTCCGTACCTCCGGCACCCGTCCTGAGGAGCCAAGCCTCCTGACATCCATCTTCATCTCATGGATGCCTATGATTATCCTCATTGGCGTGTGGATCTTCTTCATGCGTCAGATGCAGGGCGGTTCCAAGGGCAATCCTTTATCTTTTGGCAAGAGCAAGGCCAAGCTGCTTTCTGAAAGCCAGGTAAAGACCACCTTTGCTGATGTCGCCGGCTGCGATGAAGCCAAGGAAGACGTGGTTGAGATGGTGGACTTCCTGCGTGATCCTTCCAAGTATCAGAAGCTCGGTGGCCGTATTCCACGTGGCGTGCTGATGGTAGGTCCTCCAGGTACTGGTAAGACCCTTCTGGCCCGTGCCATTGCCGGCGAAGCCAAGGTTCCTTTCTTCTCCATCTCAGGTTCCGACTTTGTTGAAATGTTCGTAGGTGTGGGCGCCTCACGTGTACGTGACATGTTTGCCCAGGCCAAGAAGAACGCTCCATGTATCGTATTTATCGACGAAATTGACGCCGTAGGCCGTAAGAGAGGCGTAGGCGTAGGTGGCGGTCACGACGAACGTGAGCAGACCCTTAACCAGCTGCTCGTTGAAATGGACGGCTTTGAAGGATTTGAGGCTGTGATTGTTATCGCCGCCACCAACCGTCCTGACGTTCTGGACCCAGCTCTGCTCCGTCCGGGCCGTTTTGACCGTCAGGTAACCGTAGGTCTGCCTGATGTTCGTGGCCGTGAGCAGATCCTCAAGGTTCACATGAAAAAGGTTCCTCTGGCTGAAGATGTAGATGCCGCTCTTCTGGCCCGTGGTACTCCTGGTTTCTCCGGTGCTGAGCTGGCCAATCTGGTAAACGAAGCCGCTCTGGCTGCAGCACGCAGCAATCTGCGTACTGTAGGCATGATTCAGTTTGAGCAGGCCAAGGACAAGCTCTTAATGGGCGCTGAGCGCCGCAGCCTCATCATGAATGATCATGAAAAGGCCAATACCGCCTATCACGAGGCCGGTCACGCCATTGTAGGCAAGCTCGTACCTGACCATGACCCTGTTTACAAGGTTTCCATTATTCCTCGTGGTCGTGCTCTGGGTGTGACCTCATACCTGCCTGAGCAGGATCGCTACAGCCAGTCACGTCAGTATCTGCTCTCACGCATTTCCGCCCTGTTTGCAGGACGTATTGCCGAAGAGCTGGCTTTTGGTGAGGATGCCGTAACTACCGGTGCCTCCAACGATATCGAAAGAGCTACTGATATTGCCCGTCGCATGATCACCCGCTGGGGCTTCTCCAAGCGTCTGCCTCCAATGCAGTTTGATCAGGACCAGGATCAGTCTCAGTACCTGGGTGGCGGTCATGTTTCCACCATGCCGGTTTCTGACAAGACCACTCTCATCATTGATGAGGAAGTATCTGAAATCATCAATTTCTGCTATGACAGAGCCAAAACCATGCTTACTGAGAATCGCGATATTCTCGAGGCCATGAAGGACGCTCTGCTCAAGTATGAGACTATTGATGCCGACCAGATCGACGATCTCATGAACCGTCGTGAGTGCCGTCCACCAGCAGCCGATGACGAAACCCGTAAGAAGGGACGTGGTCGTGGCAGCAAGACTGGCAGCAAGTCAGACAAGGGCGATGAGTCCGGCTCTGACAGCTCCGGAAAGGCTGACAGCAAAGAGACCGATAAGGTTGACAGCAAGGAAGGCGATAAGTCCGAAGCAGACAGAAAGTCTGATGCTGAGAGTAAGGCTGATACCGCGGCTGCTGCCCCAGAGGCTGCGGACAGCAAGTCTGAGGACAAGGCTGAAGCAAAGGGCGATACTCAGGTTGAGGCCGATGCTGATAACAAGGCTGAGGCTAAGGTCGAAGAAGAGAGTTCAGCTCCAAAGCGTGGCTGGCCATTTAACACTCCAAGTGGCAACAAGTCAGACAAGGACGATAAGTAGTTTGTCCACAGCGTCCTGTCATTTACAGGAGCGCTGATTAACACAAGACCCGGAAGGCATGTGCTTTCCGGGTCTTCGCATATGTGGGGCAGATAATTCATGGTCCTGATGGCTTTAGAAACAGGCTCCAGTGCGGCACAGCCGGGACCGCAAGGCTCATCATGGGCCGCGCGGCACGGCGCCGCGCGTCATGGCGCTGCCGGCGCATGCTGTCCGGGCTGGCCTTGAAGGCTGACCTGAATGGACGGCTGTAGTATGTGCACTGTATTGGATACTTTGCTATGTCGCAATGCTTTTTGTGGGCAAATAGTGGGCAAAAGGCACCTGTCTGGAGCATAAAGTTTGAGCATTGTCTCAAGTGCACCAATGTATTTGCGTCATAATGCTCTTTATACAATATGATTAACTTGTACCTCTGTCTGCTCTGCAGGCCGGGTCAGGGTAACTGAACAGGCCGGTGCTGCTCAGCAATGATGCAGCTGCGGAAGTGTCAGGCAAACAGATATCAGCTCAAGCGGAGATCGTTTTTATGCAGTTACAACTTAAAGACACCAGTATTACACTGCGCAGCTCCATGATTATGGGCATTATTGACATAAGTCATAAAAACCCTCTGTCTCTTGATGAGATTGTCGAAATCGCAGATGAGTACAAGGACTCTGGTGCTGCTTTCATCGAGTTAAGCGTAGACAAGTACACTGAGCACAGCTGTTCGGAGTTTGAGGAGACTGATATCCTCTGCGGTGCCCTTGAGGCCCTCAAGGACTGTGAGCTTATCGTCGGCGTTTATACCAGCCGTCCTGAGGTGATGAGAAAGGCTGCCGACTGCGGTGCACAGTTTGTAGTCGACCCTGATGCCCTGCGTCAGCCCGGCGCCATTGAAGTCATTGCTCAGACCGGTATGGCTGCAGGTCTGCTTTACGATCAGAAATGCTGCTTTAGTGAAAATGACGACGATGTTGACCCATGTGCCGTAGTCTCTGAGTTCTTCTACGAGCGCCTTGATGCCTGCATGAATGCTCATATTGACCGTCAGAAGATCTTTATTGACCCTATGATTGGTATCAACACTTCAGTTGATTACCGCCTCAAGCTTTTCGGCCGCCTCAAGACTTTCAACAGCTTTGGCCTGCCGCTGAGCTGCTCTCTGCCACGCATGGTTACTGACGATGGTTATGCCAATGAGCAGAGTATGTCCATTGTTACTGCTGTGGCTCTCTTTGCCGAGCAGCAGGGCATGCGCATTATCCGCACCCACAAGGTCTACGATATTGCCCTTGCCATCAACAGCTGGCACGCTCTTCATCAAAGTGCCCGCCCATTCAAGCTGACCCGCGCCATAGGTGAAAAACTCAAAAACCTGGCAAATCGCCGTCGCCAGCAGTAGTCTGCTGCTGCCCGACTCTCCTGCAGCTTCAGCGCAGGCCGTCGCCAGCAGTAGTTTGCTGCTGCCTGACTCTCCTGCAGCTTCAGCCCGGGCCGTCGCCTGCTGCTGCCACAGGCAGCAGACACGCTGAGAATGCATGGCGGGGCTGAGTTCCTGGGGGGCGGTAATCGCATGCTGTGCCATGGGTGTGCACTGCGTGCCCTTTGCATGATTTTGTTTTGCATAACAATGCCCGTAAAGAGCCACTCTTTGCGGGTTTTATTTTTTGGAAGTGTCAAAGGGATTTGCAGTGCGTGCAAGTGGTGTACAATCTTGGGTGCCTGAATTTTGCCCCTGAGCGCCTGTCAGGCTGCCCCAGTGCAGCCGGTGCCGTACACGCCTTGCTTAGGCTGTGGGGTAATATTCACTTAACAGCACGATGCCGTGCCGCATTATGGTTTTGTCTAAACCAGACCCGGTCTGAAGCGGGTAACGGGGCTGAAATCTTATCTGCCATATGGACTTGCAATGAGGTCCTTTCGGCAGCAATACGGAAAACAGACAGGGCGGGTTAGCCTGAAACGCAGAGCAGAGGACGCACGATGACGACATCTATCAAGCGCAAGTATTTCGGAACCGACGGTGTTAGAGGCCGTGTTGGTCAGTTTCCTATCACTCCTGACTTTGTGATGAAGCTGGGCATGGCTGCAGGCAAGGTACTGTTAAAGAATGATCAGGGCCGTGTCATTATCGGTAAGGATACCCGTCTGTCCGGTTATATGCTTGAGGCGGCTCTGGAGGCCGGTTTCAGTGCCTCAGGTGTCTCCACCGTGCTGCTGGGCCCTATGCCTACCCCGGCTGTCTCCTATCTGACCAGAGCTTTCCGTGCCGACCTGGGCGTGGTTATTTCTGCCTCCCATAACCCTTTTTATGACAATGGCATCAAGTTTTTCTCAAGCGAGGGCACCAAGCTGCCCGATGAGGTAGAGTCTGCCATTGAAGAGGCCCTTGAACATGAGGTACAGATGGCTGAGCCTGCCTCTTTTGGCCGTGCTTACCGCCAGAATGATGCCCCGGGCCGTTATGTGGAGTTCTGCAAGTCCACCTTCGATACTCACATGAATCTCGATGGCCTTAACATAGTGCTCGACTGTGCCAATGGCGCTACCTATCATGTGGCTCCGCTGGTATTCAGGGAACTGGGCGCCAACGTTCACTGCATCGGCATCTCACCTGACGGCATCAATATCAATGATGGCGTAGGATCCACTCACATTGGCCACCTCGCTGAAAAGGTCCTGGCTCAGAAAGCAGACCTTGGTATTGCATTTGACGGTGATGGTGACCGCGTGATGATGGTCGACCGTCATGGCCGTATTCTCGATGGTGACGCTCTGCTGTACATCATTGCCCGTGAGCGTGCTATCCGTGGACGCATGATGGGCGGCGTTGTCGGTACTCAGATGTCCAACCTGGGCTTTGAGCTGGCCTTAAAGCGCCATGGCATCGACTTTACCCGTACTGCCGTAGGTGACCGTTATGTAATGGAAGAGCTGATCAAGCGCTCATGGCGCCTTGGCGGTGAGAACAGCGGTCATATTATCTGCCTTGATTACACCTCCACCGGTGACGGCATCATCTCAGCTCTGCAGGTACTCAAGGCCTGTATCCGTCAGGGCCGTACCCTTGATGAGATGTGTGATGATCTGGTCATGTTCCCTCAGGAGCTTATCAACATCCGCCTCAGCACCTCTTTTGATGCCCTTAATGATGACAAGGTCAAGGCCGAAGTACGTGCCGTTGAGGAAGTGCTCAAGGACAAGGGCCGTGTACTGCTGCGCAAGAGCGGCACCGAGCCTCTTATCCGCGTCATGGTTGAAGGCGAGGACAGCACCGAGGTCCACAACATGGCCGTACGTATCGCCGACTGCATCCGCGCCCAGACCGAGTCCTGATTCGGCCGAACTGCAGTGGCCGGGCGGCCACCGCAGCCAGTGCAAAGACAAAACCCCGCAAGTTGCGGGGTTTTGTCTTTGCTGGGAAACCAGTTGAGCCTGGGGCCACTGCAGGGACTGAGCCATTAGCGACTGTGACATGGCTCTGGCAGGGGCTCTGGCCTTGCAGGTGCAGCCTGTGGACAGGCTGCATGGCGGCGCTGCATTCATTGCCGGAGCTTGAGGTACCTGTGATGGAGGGGCCGGGCTGCCGGACCGGCCGGCGGGGCCGTAAAAGCTGATAAATTTAAGGGCGAATCTTATTAGGTCTTGATAAAGTCAGCCGTGACGGGTATGATCCCACAGCTAAAATTGTCCATTTTGTGATTAATGGTTTTGCTATGTACGAAATTGTCATTGTATTACTCCTTTTAGTTTCTATTGCCATTGTTGCCCTGATTCTGGTGCAGCAGGGCAAGGGCGCAGGCATGGGCGCCTCTTTCGGTGCTGGTGCTGCCAATACCGTTTTCGGCTCAGCCGGCTCAGGCAACTTCCTGACCCGCTCCACATGGATTCTGGCCCTTATTTTCTTTGGCCTGTGCCTTTTCATCGGCTGGTTACAGAAGCAGAACACCAACGAGGCCGGTGACTTTACCAATATTGAAGCCGCAGCCACTGAGACTGTAGAGCAGTCCCCAGAAGACGTTCCTTCTCTGGGTGATGTTCCAACCCTGGGTACCTCTGACAGTGATGTTCCAGCTGTTGACGGTGCTGAGCAGGCCGGTGCCGACGCTGACGGTGCAGCTGTTGCTGATGACGCTGCTGCCGCTGAGGGCGAGGCTGCTGACCAGGGCGACAAGGCTGCCGCTGAGGGTGACAAGAAAGACTCTGCCACTACTGAGGAAGTAAAGGATGCAGCTGAGGCCGCCAACGAAGAGGCTGCCGAGACCGACGCTGAAGTCAAGGAAGCTGTAGAGAGCTCCAACAACAAGTAATCCGACCACCACGGTATCGGTGATCCGGCTGACAGTACGTAGCTAACAGCCAGTGCCGGATGCCAGAACCAGAGGTCACACCAGTCGCAGTCATAATCTGAACTGCGATGAAAAAAAGGGAGTCCCGCATGCGGGGCTCCCTTTTTTCATCCTGTCAGAGGTGAGCCTCACTGCCGCCTGCCTGTTATGCACTGTCCACTGTAGTACGCACCGTGCTGGCAGCAATCATCGCTGCCTTACTATCATCCTATGCCTGATGCCGCTCATCTGAGCCCGCCTGATTGAGCTCATCTGAGGCTTCCCTGTGGGACACATATAAGGGAGCTGATGGGCCGCATCAGCGGCAGTTTGTTTGAGGCGTTTCAGCTGTGGTCTGTGCTGAGTCTGCGGGTTTATCTTGTGGTAAAGCGGTAAAAGTGTGAGGGGGTAATGACTTCATCAAGGGGCATGTCCCATTCCTGACTTTCAAGGTCTTCTACGAGCTGAAAGTCATGGGCAAGGCCCAGCTTGAGGCATTGCGTCCTGATGCGCTTGAGCATGCGGTCATAGTAGCCGCCACCCATGCCAAGGCGATCGCCTTTTTTATTAAAGCCCACCAGCGGCACCAGCATGACCTCAATCTCCTCAGGCATTACCTGACGGGCGGTCCTGCTGTCAGGCTCCAGGATTTTAAAGCTGTTACGGATAAGCTCGCTGTCGCTGTCGTAATGGTAGAACTCCATCAGACCTTTTTCCTGAGGGTGAACTACCGGCAGAGCCATGCTGTGGCCCATATCGCGCAGCATGTGATTGATTGAGACCGTGTCTATCTCGCCTGCAAAGCTCATATAAGAGGCAATGATACGAGGCTGCTGCAGAGCCGGATGGCGCAGCAGTTCTTCCTGAATCACAGCTGAACTTAGCTGTACTTCAACCTCACTGAGCTCACGGCGGTGAGCAATAATCTGAGCACGCTTGATGCGGCGCCACTCTTTGTATGCACTTACTTCATCAGACATGAATGTTTCCCTGTCTCAACTTTAATGCCTCGCAATAAGCACAGCCACCATCAGCCCGGTCCAGCTCCTCATGGGGCATGCCCGATTGGCGAGGGTAAGACTGCCTGAAGTAGCTGTTTTCAGCGCTGAGCCGCTGCAGCGTCATTATAAGTCATGGCCTGCAACGGCCCAACATGATGCGTAAAGCAGGGTATCAGGCGCCTGATGCCTGTGACGGCCTGGTGTATGCGGCACGCATCAGTCAGATCTGACATGGACAGGCAGGAGATAGCTGATATCAGTGAGTGATAGTAAGCCGGGCAGCGGCTGTGAGATTGTCAGCCGGGCAGCTGCGCACCATGGTAACAGTGCTGGAACGTGGCTGTTGACCGGGTATAGCTGAGACGATACCTGTGACAGGGGCTTTGAGCATGCCTGTGAGGGAACTGTTGCTGGCTTTATCCTGGGAAGGCTGCAGCGGCTCTGTATTTGGCAGGTGGGGGCGGGCTATGTCTGTGACCGAGTGTAGGGGCTTTGTCTGGGGCCGAATGTGGCGGGATGTGTCTGGCTATGGCGAGCTGTGTCTTGGGGCAAATGTGGGGGCTTCGTCTGGTGGCAGCTGTAGCAGGCTGTGACTGGGGCGGCTGTGGCGGGCGTGTCTGGGGCGTGCAGGAGGGCAGGCGGCACTATTAGCAGTGCCGTGGGATTATGAGTCGATGTTGTTGAGGTTGCGCTTGATGCGGTGAATGAGCTGCATGGCCTGCTCCTGAAAAGGAGTGGAGGTTCCAAGGTAGCGCTGAAGCTGGCTCTGGCTTTCAATGGCTGCAATAATGGAGGCCTGCTGTGGAGTCAGGCTTGGATTATCACGCAGGATTTTGGCAGTGATTTCCTGGATTTTGCCCACTGCACGCTGCAGAGAGTCAGCCTGACTCTTATGGCAGCGCAGAGTGAAACTCTCACCCAGAAGAGAAACCACTACTGTCTTAATCTCGTCTTTATCCATTTTGAGGCAACTTCAGAGAAATCAAAATCAATTAAAAAACAATCTGGCACACATACGTCCCGGAAGGATGTCAAGACGCTTTCCATTCCGGTAAGTTTAAGGCAGGAAGTCCTGGCTTTGCTCCACAGGCAGACTCCGGATCTTCAATTGTGCAGGGACATTATCTGACAGTCATCAGGATCTTGCTGTATGCAATTACTCCACTGCCATTTTGCAGCCCTGAGGACAGCCTCAGAGTGATGAGCTGTTACATTCTAACATTCACTGTGATTTTCTGGCCGTGGACAGCGAAAAAAGCACGTAACACAAACAAAGCACTTAACAAAAAACAAGGCATGGCATATTAAGCTGTGCCTGGAGCTTAATGCTGACTGAACACCTTACTGTCTGCCTTATTGCATGGCATGTATCAGCTTTTTGTTTCAGTGCACAGGCCTGTGATGAGCACAGAGCTGCCCGGGCCTGTTCCTGATGTCCTGCACAAGACCATATAAGGGGACATACACAGCTGTTTGTCTGATACAGACTGTCCTTATGTCAGTAACGGACGCTTATGCTATCAAACGGTGACCATTTGTGCACGTACAATTCGCTATTTTACCGATTTTTTTGGACCTGTGCCCGTAATATTCTTATGGCCTATGGCATAATTATGGGCTTATCGCTTTTTCCTGCTGAACAAAGCCCTCCATCTGAGCAGAAGGCACACGCCACTGCTTCTGTCTTAACGCTGTGCAGCTGACACTCCTGAGCCTCCAGATTCAAATCGGCCCGCTGTGCTGTTTGTACTGTTACATGGATGTACGACGCATGAGACGCTTTAAGTCCATGCATTCAGATATTCTGGCGCAGACAGAAAACTCATCCTGCAGACCTTACTTGGCAGGATGCAGTTTAAATCAGATTACAGAGCTTTTTCACACCTGAAACTGCCACTCATGACCGGCATCTCCAAAAGAGATTCATTATGGTCACACCGTCAGGGGCAGAATCAGGTTTGCCAGCCAGCTGTCATCAGCTAAACCTGAGCTCATCAGGTTGCTCAGTGCGGTCAGGCAATTTACCCTGGAAAGGACATCTGATATCTGTTTCCCAGGGATTTCTTTCAGATAACACCTGAAAACAGCAGAAAGTAAGGACAGCCAGAGCCACAGAGCCTGGCATCAGCCGGCAGTGAGCTGGTCTTCGTGATCACAGAGCAGGTCTGCCTGAGCAGACATTATGTCTGCATGATTAGAGGCAGGTCTGCCTGAGCAGATATCATGTCTGCGTGAGCAGACAGCTTGACATTGGCATTGACTGCACAGGCACTGCTCAGCTGCGGACAAAAGCAGCTGTTTATCAGAGCCCGGGTGCACAGCACGCGCTGATGGCTTGCCAGATCCGGCATGGGCCTGAAATGAAAACAGGCCGACAGAGCGATACAGATAATTTGCAACGCACCAAGAAGGGATTCTTTAATATGCAGAAAAAGGCAGGTATGGGACGCTCAGGCAAAGGAAGCCGCAACAGTTCTTCAGAGCGCTCCTCAGCTCGTGGTGGTATGGACAGTGCCAGCAGCTGGCGTGATGCTTCATCTTCACGCAGCTCCATGAGCAGCCGCCCTGGTTCCATGGGAGGCCGTAATGGCGCTCATGGTGGTCGCTCCGGCTCAGAAAGCCGCTTTGGCAAGGACAGTGAGCGTGGAAGCCGCTCCTTTGCTGAGCAAAAGACCAGAGAGCGTGCAGAAGCCGCCCGCCGCAATGAAAAAGCCCGCATCGCAGCTGCGGTAAAAGGCAGTGACAGCGAGCGTGTCAGCGGCGTCAAATTACACAAATTACTGGCCAATGCCGGTATCGGCTCCCGCCGTTCCCTCGAGTCCATGATCGAAGAGGGGCTGGTTGAGGTAAATGGCAAGGTGGTCAACCTGGGCTTTCGTACCGATGATGAAAACATCACGGTCAAGATCAACGGCCGCATTGTCTACTCTCCAAAGAGCCGCCGTCTGGAAAACCGCTGCCTCATGTACTACAAGCCTGAGGGCGAAATTTCCTCACTGTCTGATCCTCAGAACCGTCCTACCGTATTTGACCATCTGCCACGTCTTGAAATTGGCAAATGGATCAATGTAGGCCGTCTGGATCTCAATACCTCCGGTCTGCTGCTGTTCACCACTGATGGCGATCTGGCTCATGCTCTGATGCACCCTCGCTATGGTATCGAGCGTGTCTATGCCGTACGTGTTTATGGCGATGTCAGCGAAGAGCAGCTTGAGCAGCTGCGCAATGGTGTGCTGCTTGAGGATGGTATTGGCAAGTTTGATTCTATTGAGTACCGTGGCGGTGATAACCGTAACCACTGGTTCCATGTTTCCCTGCGCGAGGGTCGTAACCGTGAGGTGCGCCGTCTGTGGGAGGCTGTAGGCCTGCAGGTCAGCCGTCTTATCAGAATTTCCTATGCCGGCTTTGACCTTGATCCCCGTATGAAGTCAGGTCAGTTCCGTGAACTGACCCTGTCAGAGGTTAACAAGCTGCGCTCCAAGGCTCACCTGCCAGCTCTGTCTCCAGAGGAGTATGCAACTACCCCGCTAAAGGTATCTGCAAGCCTCAACCGTCAGCGTAAGAATGTCTCAGCCCGTCCAAAGGACAATGCCGAGGATCGCAGCCGTGAGGGTCGTGAGGACAGGAAAGGACTGTCCGGACGTACAGGCACATCCTATGGTCGCGCTGCTTTCAAGGAAAAGAAGGGCTTTAAGGTTTCCTACTCCAGGGGCTCATCAGGCAAGTCAGGGGCAGGCAAGGGCTCAGCACGCGACAGCAAGGGCCGTCGTGACAGCAAGGGCCGTGGCCGTCGCTAAGTTCTGACGCCTGGTCAGGGCAGTGCTGCAGGCTGATACCTGCTGCCTGCCATGTCGTTGCCAGCATGCGGCCCTGGCATTTATCCCTGGCGGGCATGGCGGGAGCGCAGGCCTGGGGAAACCAGGTTTGAGCTCATTTTGGGCTGATATTCTGATTTTTACGGGGCCCTTCCCTATGTTCAGGAAAGGGCCCCAAACATATGCGGCAAATGGCTGCATGACATGGCTGTAACAACAGGATGTTATGATGACTTTATGGCCGCAAAACAGGCGCTGTTGTTCTGTAACTGCAAATGGCTTAAGCCTCAGTTATGATACAGTCCTGATGGTAATTCATATACGGCAGCAGGGCATCTTAAGTGCCCGGTCTGTCAGGTGGCGGAGCTGCTCTGTGACAACAGGGCGATATCTGAGCTTTCAGTAATGAGGCTGACTGAGGTTCTGCCGGTTAACAATCTGCACAAGTGGAATTTGTTTTCAGTCACCGAAAACAGCATGGGGATGTCAGGCGTCAGTCTTACATGACCGCTTACAGCTGCAGTATTCATCTGCCGACTGTTGTGCTGCTTCGGGCCCTGCAAATGTCTTTTGCAGTACTGATGCCGGGCTGACTGCTTTTTTAAGGTAAAAAATATTATGGATCCTACGGCAGTGCATCAGGTCATGTTCGATATGGCCTGGGTGTCTGATCCTACCGCCTGGATGGGTCTTTTGACCCTGGTCGTCATCGAAATTGTCCTGGGCATTGATAACCTCGTCTTCATCGCCATTCTGACAGCCAAGCTGCCAGAAAAGCAAAGAGACATGGCCCGTTACATCGGTCTTGCCGGTGCGCTGGGTATTCGTCTTATCATGCTGGCCTGTATCTCGCTCATTGTGAACATGATTGAACCTCTGTTCTATATAGGTTCCAAGGGCATTACAGGACGAGACATCATTCTCTTTATTGGTGGTGTGTTCCTGCTTTACAAAGCTGTACATGAACTGCACTCCAAGCTCGAAGGCTTTGATGAAGAGCTGTCCGTATCCAAGGCTGCAGGTTCTGCCATGTATCTGGTAATTCTGCAGATCATGGTGCTCGACGCCGTCTTCTCCCTGGACTCCATTATTACCGCCGTAGGTATGGTCGACCACGTCTTCATCATGATGTTTGCCGTGATCATTGCCATGACTGTCATGACCATGGCATCACGCTTCATTACCGAATTTGTCGCGCACCATCCAACTCTGGTTATTCTCTGTCTGGGCTTCCTGCTGCTTATCGGCTTCAGCCTGATTGTTGAGTCGCTGGGCTTCCACGTTCCTAAGGGCTACCTCTACGCCGCCATCGGCTTCTCTATCCTCATGGAGATTTTCAATCAGATTGCCCGCAAGAACACCCTCAATCTTGGTGAGGGTAACAGCAAGATCTCCATGCAGAGCCGTGAGATTGCTGCCAACCTGGTATTAAGACTGCTCGGTTCCAACCAGAATCAGGTGCATACCTTAAAGGAAGCCATTGTTTCCCGTACCGGATCCCAGGTCTTTAACAATACCGAAAAGGAAATGGTATCCCGCGTTCTGCAGATCAGCTCCCTGCCGGTAAAGGCTGTAATGACTGCCCGTACTGATGTGAATGCTATCGATATTTCCGACAATATTGATACCATCATCAATGAGCTCAAGACCATGCCAAGCTCCCGCCTGGTAGCTTACAAGGACAGCCAGCGTGATGTACCGCTGGGCTATCTCAAGCGCGATGAGATCCTGGCTACCCGTCTGTTCATGGCCACCGGTGACGTGGTGCTGTCAAGCCGTCAGAGCATTACCTCTGAGGCTCAGGAGGCTGCCCGCAATATAGCTGCTGACCGTGAGCATGCCGACAGCCGCTCCCTGCTGGAAAGCAAGATTCGCGAGCCTCTGTACCTGCCGGAAACCATTTCAGTTACCAAGGCTCTTGAGGAGTTCCGCCGCTCCAAGAAAAACTTTGCTTTCGTATTTGACGAGTTTGGCAACTTCGAGGGTATTGTGACCCTTCATGACATCATGGAGGAGATTGCAGGTGAGCTGCCTGATCAGAGCGAAATCCCTGAGCTGGTATGCACAAGCCCTGGCATTTACAAGATTGATGGTGGCGCTATCCTCAAGGACGTCTCCCGCATTACCGGCTTTAATGTTCCTATTTCAGAGAACTATCACACCATGGCCGGCTTCATTCTTGATTATCTCCAGCGTGTACCTGAGGCAGGTGAGGTTATCTCTCTTACCAAGTGGAAGCTGGAAATACTCAAGGTTGATGAAAATGCCATTGAGAGCGTCATGCTGGTAAACATAGCCAAAGCACGGGAAAATGAGAAAAACCGCGCAGCCGCTCAAGGTGCAGCTGCCACAGGCGCATCTGCCCAAGGCACTGGCCCCTCCGCCACTGGCACCGCCCACACTGGTGATGCCCAGGCTGCAGCCAAAGCACAGCAGAGCGCTACCGGCAAGTAGCAAAGGCATGCCTCATTTCATCTGACATCAAGCCCTGCAGCTCTGAGGCAAAGCCATGGAGCTGTCAGTGCTTAAGGCTGTTGTAATCAGCCTGGTAAAGCCCGGATTTATCCGGGCTTTGCTGTTTCTGGGCTAAATTGATTAAATCTGATCTCCTTACTGTATTTTTATACATTAAATATTATCAATGCATTCAATCCGTAATGAGCA
Organism: Anaerobiospirillum sp. NML120511; assembly: GCF_023050955.1. Lineage (NCBI taxonomy): Bacteria > Pseudomonadati > Pseudomonadota > Gammaproteobacteria > Aeromonadales > Succinivibrionaceae > Anaerobiospirillum > Anaerobiospirillum sp. NML120511. Next base: position 140,992 of record NZ_JALKIK010000004.1, on the reverse strand, counting down.
TTAACAGTTTCGTTGTCTCCAGGGACTTTGAGATTAGTCTGTCAGGTAAGTGAAAGGCAAGAAAATGCATCAGAGGCAGGACGACAGGCAGCATGGGGTTGTGCACAGAGACATGGATTTGGAGGCTGGGACCGTGCGTATGACGTCTTACCAATGCCTTTGATTGGCGTTTATGGGTTGATGGGGTTAATGGGGATGGGGTTGATGGGTTGATGAGGTTGGTGGTGGTGATGGGGCAGGAGGTTGGCGCCTCCTTCACAGATAGAGGCGCAGTTGGGAGGGGCAGTGTCCTGCCAGATTGTCTGGCAGGACGTGCAGGGCCGTATTCAGGTCAGAGCTGTGATCTTGATGCGGCCCTGTCAGGGCAGCTGCAAGCTACTTTTTGACGCTCTTTGTGGAGCGGGTGCTCTTGTTTGCAGTGGTCTTCTTGCGTACCGGAGTCTTGCTTTTCACTGCAGCCTTGCGGTTGGAGCTCCTGGCTGTGGATTTCTTGCTTGCAGTGCTCTTCTGGCGGGCAGCAGCCTTGCTGGTTGAAGACCTGGCAGAACTCTTTTGGGCAGCGGCCTTGCGAGTTGCAGCAGCATTTTTGGATGGTGCAGCCTTTTTGGATGAGGCAGCCTTGCGGGTTGCAACAGCCTTTTGGGATGAGGCAGTGGCCTTCTGGTCAGCTTGCCTGGCATCTTTCTTCAGCGCACCGGCAGCTACTGCTGCAGCTGCAGCACCCGCAGCACCGGCTGCAATGGCTGCGGCAGGCAGACCGTCAGCGGGCATGGTAAAGGCATTGCTGCCTGCGGTTGTACCGGCACTGCCTGGAGTGATTGCATCTACCCCGGCCGCTTGGGCAGCTGATGTGGCGCCGTTTTTATCCTTGCTGTCTGCAGTATTCTCTGTCTTTGCATCTGCTGCAGCTGCTGCTGGGGCGGCACCATCCTTACCGTCTGCTTTGGCAGGAGCGCTTTCCTTGCTGTCTGTTTTGGCGGGAGCTGCCTCTTTGGCGTCATTACTGGCAGCAGGGGCATCCTTTGCTTTGGCTGAGTCAGCTGCTTTGTCTTTGCCAGCCTCTTTTCCCCTGGCGGTCTGAGCTTCCCTGGTGTCGGTGGTACCACCTGCAGCAGCACCTGCGGCAGCCGCGCCTGCGGCTTCAGGGGCTGCAGCGTCGCCTTTTTCACCATCATTCTTCATGGCTGCGGCTTCGTCAGCTTTTGCTGCACTGACAGCATCGTACTTGAGGGCGGCTTCATTGGCTGCTACAGCCTCATCGTACATTGGCTTGATTGAAGGAGTTTCAGCCAGCAGTACATCGTGCAGAGGCATGATCTTTTTGCGGAAAGTGTCGACCTTGATGTCGAGGAATTTCACACCAATGTCCCTGGCTTTGGTACGGGCATCTTCTACAGCCTTATGCCAGGCATCGAACTCTACTTTCTGGGCCTTGAGGGCAGCCTCATCAAAGATGCGGCGCTCTTCGGCGCTCAGAGAGTTAATGAAGCTGTTGGAGACAACCAGCATGTCAGGGCACATCTGATGACGGGTGTAAGAGTAGAAGCGGGCTATATCGCCATGTTTCTGATCGACCAGGACAATTTCATTGTTTTCAGCACCGTCTACCACGCCCTGCTCAATGGCCTCCCTGGTTTTGCCAAAGCTCATAGGGGTAGCTTCAGCACCAAAGGCATGCATCATGGTGACATTCATAGGGCCAGACTGGACACGGAATTTCTTGCCCTTGAGATCATCGACATCGTAGATAGGGGCAGTAGAGTAGAAATTTCTGGTACCTGCAGTAAAGGCTACTACTGAGCGGAAACCTACATGATTGGCGTTTACTGACAGTCTGGCAGGAATGTCAGGTCGTAAAATGAAGTTTTCGTAGGCACGCTCTGAGGAAAACAGGTAAGGGATGGAGAACAGTGAGTAAAGCTTATCCAGTCTTTCAAGATTTGGGGTGGAGATGATCAGATACTGTACATTACCTTTCTTGAGCTCTTTTAGTACGCTTTCGTTTGTTCCCAGCTGAGCATCTGGATAGATTTTGATCTGGTATTTGTCGCCAAGGCTCTTTTCCACAGCTTCCTTAAAAGCCAGGGCTGCCTTGTGCTCTGGATGGCTTTCCAGCTGCGAATGAGCAAGGATAATTTCTTCGGGCTCTGACTTGCAGCCGGTAATAACCAGGGCAGAAAAAGCCAGAAACAGGGCGGTTAGCGTAAATTTGCGCATAGAAAAGTCAGGTATCCAGGTGAATATCCACAATTCAGGAGAGAGACAGAAAAGATGAATTTTCTGCCATGACCCTGCTGAAATTTAACCTCGTAGAATGAGGAGGGCTGTTCCCCGCTTCAGACACTGCAGCTGTCTGCTTTCCTTTGAAGTTCAGGCTTATAAGGTGTGAGTACAGGGAACAGGCAGTATCAGGAGGTACTGATTCAGTACAGGCGTGTACTGATTAAAAAATCACTACAGTATATCAGCCATGTGTCTTGCATAACATTTGCAGTTACAAATGTGTAAGGCATTTAATCAGCCTGCATGCTGCTCAGTCAGTGCAATGCTCCAGATTACCCCTTAAGAAGCCGGAGTTACAGGTTTTGGCCCTGAGGCCAGCAGTGTGAAGACGGTGGCAGCTATGACGCAGGAACGGCAGGGCGTGGGCCAGCCATGCCTGGCATGGGCTGGCATTGTCTTGTCTTGCATGGCCCGGGCCTTGTCTTGCATTGTCGGGCATGACCCTGGGCCGGGACATGCCAGTGTACCGGTGGGTGCCAGGCGTCAGGTACAAACGGGCCGGCCGGGATATTATCCCAGACCGGCCTGTATGTTAGATTTGGCAGCAGCTGATCCTGTCAGATCCTGACTGGCCGGGCTCATGGTAAAGCCCGTGACGACGCTGTCATTTGCATGGGGTGTAGTGCTGTCGGGCAGGGTTACTTGCTCTCCTGCTTGACAGCAGGTGCGCGTGAACAGTCCAGATTGTTCACAGCAGCACGACCGGAGATGAAGTAAGGGATCTCATCAATCATACGGTCAATGAAGAGCAGCACGTTTACGGTGCAGCCTTTGCGTGCAGTACGAATAGTCTTCTTGTCGTAAAAAACTGAGTCGTCAATACGCATGTCCAGGAGCATGCCTTTGTTCATGCTGGTAATGAAGAATGAACTGGTGGTAGGGTCAAAGCCGGTAGAGGAAACAGGGATATTGGTAAGGACCACCGGCAGCTTGCGCAGCTCACCGATGAGCTCGTTAAGAGTCTTCTGATTGAGCATGTCCATCAGCTGCTTGTAGGAAATGTAAAGACCGCCCTCACTTGAGAAGCGGGCCTTGTTATTGAAGTAGATACGGTCCTTGCCGGTATTGAAGTTGGCAATGGTCAGAACGCCCAGAATAGGGGTGTTAATCTTGCCTGTGTAGCCAGGGGAACCGGCAGGGAAGATAACAGTAGTGGACTGGTAGAGCTTGTCAAGACGGTTCTGAGTCTGGATCTCGCCTGTGATGGCTGACTGAGTTGGGCCGTCGAGATTCTCACCTTCCCCCAGTACGGCCTGATTGACGGCATAGTGCTCGCTTTTGAACACAGTCTTAATTTCATAAGCCTGGGCGGCCTGGGAGCCGGCAAGCATACCAAGGCACAGAGTGCCGGCAGTCAGCAGTGACTTAACAGCACTGGCAAATTTGGTCTTTCTCATAGTAAAAATCCATCCTTATTCCAGACATTTTCAGATTACCTTTCCGCAGCTTTATCAGTAATGACTGAACAGTTGCCTTGCGGTCATTACACAATGCAGGACAGGTCATACTTATGGCACAGAGTGCTGTGTATCTTTTAAGTTATGACTGAGTCTGCTGATAAGGCTCACCTGCCTGGTCTCACCTGCCGGTCCGGTGCTGTCTGCACAGCTCAGCACAGGCACATATGAATGCAGTAGAGATAAATGGGGAAAGGTCCTGACTGACCGCAGTCTGCCATATGCAGACCCACGGACCGCAGCAGCGCTCCATGGCCCTCAGCATGCTGAGGCGGAGCAGAATCATACTTGAATAAAACGGTAATACTCTGCACAGTGCAGTGCCGCATCAGAGATATATGCACTCTGCAGGCCAACAGCAGCGCGGCCGGGACAGCAGCGCTGCAGGGGCACAGGCGCAGCAGGGGGCATCAGCGCATGGTCTTTCCAGCGCCGGACAGTGTTTCTGCCTGTGCAGGAAAGCCAGTCCAGGTAGATGCTGCCATGCTTGAAGTGAGATTAAGACATATGTCAGTGTTTGGCAAGTTTGCAGTGCATTAATAAGTGCTCCGGTCGCATTAAATGAAAGTATGCCGTAGCACTGCACCGATCTGATCCTGTCAGGCATGAAGAGATGAAATGTGAAAATGTTGAGTTTGGCTCTATCCTTATGGACAGCAGGAGCCCCATGGACTGTCCTTGCCTCAGTGCGTCATGACCTTAGGTTATTTCCTGCGGCTGTGGCATGCAGCAAGCTGCCTGCAATGAAAAAGTTATCTGCTTTCCAGGGAATTGATTGCACATCAGCAGCTGCAAGGTGGTGCCAGGCTTTGCCGGGAACAGACGGTGTTACCTCGCTGGACCTGGAGCGGACGGGGCTGGGATGGGACGGGAGGGTACGAGGGCCTGAGCTGTGGGGAATTGCCAGGTTGAAAACGGGGGAAAGCTCGTGTTCTTATTGCCCCTGTGCATATAAAGAACCAAATTCTATACAGACTTTGCAGAAAGCTTATGCGATAATTACCCGCTAGAGGCTTTATGAGGCTCTGCTGTGTGCTCGTGTGAGTACACAGCAGAGCCTATTTTTATGTCTGGTTGAGCTTTTGGAGGTCCTGATGGAAAACACCAGAGTATTACTGCCTGTTGAGGTTGATATTGACAAGTGCATCTCCCTGAACTCCGCCTGGAAGGGAGCCCGTCTGGACAGTGAGCGTCTGACCCGTTTAAAGGAAAGCTGCGTCAGCATTGAGGGTGATGTTACTGCCACCGTAACTTTTGAGACTGATGCCAATGGCATGCGTATGATTAAGGGTATCTGCGAGGCTGATTTAACCCTGGTCTGCCAGCGCTGCGGTGAAAACTATGTCCAGCACCTGCAGTCCAAAATTAACTTCACCCCTGACTATGACAAAGCTAAAGCCTGCAATATTGAAAACCGCTATGATTTTGTCGAGCCTGGTGAAAACGGCCTGATTAATATCTACGACCTCATCGAAGACGGTCTGATTCTTGAGATTCCTACCGTACCTAAGCATGATGAAGAGGATCCACAGTGTTCCCGTCATGGCGATCAGTGGGAATATGGAGAGCTTGCCGAGGAAGCAACAGCCAGTCCATTTGCAGCTCTGGCAGCCTTAAAGGATTCCCTTGGTGCCAAAGAGAACAAGTAAGGCAGTAAGCTCCGCAGTGCAGTTAAGGCGGTGTCATCTGTATCGGCAGGTCCGACAGGTTCGACAGACCAGGCCTGCAATGAAGTGCTGCACTGTACGGCACTGACCAGTAGTGCGATTTACTGCAGATGTTGAGCTGCTGTCTCCAAATATGAGGCCTGCCTGTCACCGACAGTCAGGCTTCATTCATATGTGCCCGTGGTGCACAGCTGTAAGGGCGGGCGCCTGTATGTACATGGAGATGGAGAGGGAGAGGGAGAGTGGGCTGGACAGCAGTGATAAATATGCTTGAAATAATTACTTAATCTCCATATAATATCGCGTCCGTGATCATGGCTTGGGAAAGCCCATTGTTCATGCGATTTAAATTTTTGATCAAAAAGAAACCAGGCATAACAGCCCCGCAGTGGTCTTGAGGACCATATTGCACAGCGGCTCTTATTGCACTTTATAGTATTTAGGAGACTATAATGGCCGTTCCACAGAACCACCAGTCCCGTTCCCGTCGTGACAAGCGTCGTACCCATGATGCCTTAACTGCCCGTCAGTTATCCAAGGATCCACAGACTGGTGAAGTTCACATCCGTCACCACGTAACCGAGACCGGCTACTACCGTGGCAAGAAGGTTATCGAGCTGTAAGCCATTTACTGGCATGCTTTAGCGCTAAAGCATAAGCAGTCCACAGCAGACTGCAACAACGGGGCCTCATGAGCCCCGTTTGTTTTTTCTGCAACTGCAAAAGTCTGCTCCATGAGCCACGGGCTTATGGGGCTGACAGGCGCACTGATTATCCTTTCCCTCTCCTGTTTCCTTTACCTGCTCTTCTTTCCCTTCTCACTTCTGCTTCATTCCTGCTCCTGCTTCCATTCCCGTACCTCTTTCCTATCTTACTCTCAGCTCTTTCTCCATCATTTGCTCAGAGCTTTATGGGCTGATGCTGCAGGTCCGTCTCTCTGTCCTTATGTCTGAATGACTTTTACTTCTGGACGCATTGCGGACCACGGTACATTGCTTTGCCTCGAACATCTCATGCCTTGCAAGGACTGGCTGTGTCGGGATGGCCGATGTGGGGCCTGGGAGTGAGCGTTTGTGGCTCAAGGCGGAGCTCTGGAAAAGTGAGCATTGACACGCAATTGTGTTTCCTGTTCTGATAAGCTGTATGCCCGTAAGTGTGCCCACGCTGATTGCACTGGCAGCATGGCTCAGTGGCAATGAAATGTGGGACTGGCGGTTAATGATTTTTTCTTAACCTGCTCTGCATTGTGGTAATGCGGGGCGGGCGCTGCGGCATGGCTTTATCAGATGCAGGACAAGATGGAAATGGCTGGAAAAGACGATCTCGGTAGTACGGTGGAAAATCCGGTAGTAGCGCTGGACGGTACAGGAGGTGACAGCAAGGATACCCGTCCTGTGGTTGATGCCGTGCGCTTTGCCATGACCATGGATCCCTCCTTAAACCTCATCATCTTTGGCAGCTCCCAGCTCAAAAACGATCTGGAGCGTGCTCAGATTAATTCAGGGCGCTATGAGTTCCGTCTGGCCCAGCAGGCCATTCCTCAGGATGAGCATCCGCGTTCAGTACTGCGCAACTTCACAAACTCAGCCATGTTCCGTGCTTTACAGTGCGTAAAAAATGGTGAGGCTCACTCCATGCTCTCAGGCGGTGGTACCGGCCCGCTGGTAACCATTGCCCGCCATTTGCTGGGGGTTCAGAAACTTTCCCCTTCCCAAGCAAAGCTCAAGCAGCGCATTGGTATTCCGGTGCGTGACGGTCAGGTACGTCCATGTTTTGCTGCCCGTATTCCAGCAGGTCCAAGACGCTTTGCCCTCATGCTTGATCTGGGGGCCAATGCCAACTGTCAGGCCGCCGATCTCTTTGACTTTGCCTGCCTTGGCAGTGCATTTGCCAGCATAGCCCTGGAAATCGACAGTCCCCGTGTTGCCCTGCTCAACGTCGGTACCGAGCAGGACAAGGGATCTGTCATGGTAAGACAGGCCCGCAGCTATCTTGAACAGGTGCGCAGCCTGCAGTTTACCGGCTATATCGAGCCTAACCGCATTTTCCGTGATGATGCTGATGTTATTGTCACTGACGGTTTTACTGGCAATATTGCTCTCAAGGCAGCTGAGGGTGTTGCTGATTTATATGCCAGCTCCACAGGTGTAAAGAAGATCTTTGGCAAAATGGCCCGTCCAGACTGGCTGCTGCCATGGCAGTACAATGGCTCGGTGCTCCTTGGTGTTAACGGTCTGGTAATCAAGTCTCACGCAAGTGCCGGCAAGGAAGCCCTTGCTGTGGCCGTGGTTGAGGCTGCCCGAGCTGCCGGCAAATCACTCTCTGTACGCATGCAGCAGCATCTGAACTCCGCCCGCTGATGCGGCGCATGCATCCGTAGTGCATGAAGCCTTAGCGCAAGCAGCAGCGCATGCAGCTGTAGCGACTGACGCAGCGCAAGCGCAGCTGGGGCCGACGCAGAACAGCATCGGGCAGCTTTGTCAGCTGCATGATGTGGGGCTGTGGGTGTGAAATGGATGGAGCGGGGATGTGGTAATACAGGGTTGGCTTAGTTTGCTGCAGGGCGCATGGGTATGGGCTTTGAGCGGAGCGGGGTCTGAGATTTTTTGCCTGATATCTACCATAATCCCTATTTTGCTGGCAAAATATGCGATTTAGACTGTGACTTTCTTTAGCCAAGCATCGAGTGGTGAAGCATTTGTATAGCAGAATTTTAGGTACCGGTGGTTATTTACCATCACAGGTCAGAACTAACGCCGATTTAGAGAAGATGGTCGAGACATCCGATTCCTGGATTGTCGAGCGTACCGGTATTCATGAAAGGCGTCTGGCCTCAGACACCGAGACAGCCTCCTTTATGGGTATTGAGGCTGCCCGTAAGGCTCTTGAAGCCGCCGGGCTGGAAGCTTCTGCCATTGATGCCGTTGTCTGCGCCACCACCTCCTCAAAGAATGCTTTCCCGTCTTCAGCATGTGAAATTGCTCTGGGACTTGGCATTCAGGGCGCTATTGCCTTTGACGTGGCTGCAGCCTGTGCCGGCTTCAGCTATGCCTACAGTGTTGCCCACAACATGATTATTACCGGTCAGGCCCGCAACGTGCTGGTTATCGGCTCTGATACCCTGGCCCGTGCCTGTGATCCTCAGGATCGCGGTACCATAATTCTTTTTGGCGACGGTGCCGGTGCTGTGGTGCTTGGTGCCTCTGAAGAGCAGGGCACTCTGGCCGTCAAGCTCTCCTCTGATCCAACCTGCGGCGATCTGCTGCGTCTGCCATTCCCTAAGCGTGGCTGTGCTGATAACAATGACGCCTGGCTTACCATGAAGGGCAATGAAGTCTTCAAGCATGCCGTAACCATGCTGGCCAACCTGGTCAAGGAAACCCTTGAGATGGCAAGTTTAAAAGAAGACGAGCTTGATTTCCTCGTACCGCACCAGGCCAATCTGCGCATTATTGCTGCCACTGCCCGCAAGCTCAAGCTCGATATGTCCCAGGTAATTGTTACCCTGGATCGTCATGGCAACACCTCTGCAGCCTCTGTACCTCTGGCCCTTGATGAGGGCATTCGTCAGGGCCGCATCAAGCGTGGCGACAATCTGCTGCTTGAATCCTTTGGCGGCGGCTTTGTCTGGGGCTCAGCTCTGGTACGCTACTGATAACAGTTCCTGAGCGACACATTACGTGCGTACTCAGGCTTAATAAGGTGTTACCTGAGCAATGTCCAGAGTAACGCCAGTCTGCAGGTATGATGCATAGCCTGCAGACCTGTTAATGTCCTTATCCTTTTTTCTGATCACTGCCCAAAGTCTGGTGTCGTACCCAGGCCGTACAGCCGAGCGCTGCAGCCTGACCGAGGCGTACAGCCGGGCGCTGCAGGCTGACCGAGGCGTACAGCCTGACACTGCAGTCTGACCCAGGCTGCCCGTAGGGCTGCACAGTGCAGGCGCAAACTGCGTGGCCAGGCACAGGCCATAGCTTGCCTGTCGCCATGGGTGGCTTAAGCAGGCAATGCCGGATCGCTCTGAATGCCGGGCGGCGGATTGCGGGCAGTGACTGTCATTATTGCCTGATCGCATATGGATACTTGTGAAAGCGGTGAGTATTGTCCACCACAGGTGTCTTTAATGGCGATCAAGGTACATTCCTTGTAAGTTTTATGCTTTTTCCCTGTTGTTACAAAATCAGCCTGTTGATCAGAATCACTGAGTAAATCATATGCATGACGCATAAGCGTCAGGCTCATTTGTGTCAGCAGACATTGCCTTTGAGGCTTTGAGCCTTTGTGTGCTTTGCTGGTCTGATGAAACAGGGATGCGGGCAGCTACAGTTTTTTATTCTTTATCAGGAGTCAGGGCGGCATTTTGCCAGCCTGAGGATAACTATGAAGTCATTTGCAGTTGTATTTCCAGGTCAGGGCTCTCAGTCCGTTGGTATGCTGGAATCTTTCATGTCCAATAAGATCGTTGCTCAAACTTTTGAAGAAGCCAATGAGGCTCTGGGCTACGACTTAAAGAAAATTGTCCTGACCGGTCCGGATACCGAGTTAAACAAAACTGAAATCACTCAGCCAGCTATTCTGACTGCTTCTGTAGCTGCTTGGCGTGCTCTGATGGCTGCTGCCGGTGGCGATCAGCCAAAGGCCTGTGCCGGTCACTCTCTTGGCGAGTACACCGCTCTGGTTGCAGCTGAGGCTATTTCCTTTGCTGATGCCGTACGTCTGGTACGTCTGCGTGGTCAGGCCATGCAGGAAGCTGTTCCAGCCGGTACCGGTGCCATGATGGCCGTTCTTGGTCTTGATGACGATGCCGTTGTAGGCGGCTGTGCTGATGTAAGCAAGGAAGGTGACGCCGTCTGGTCTGCAAACTTCAACACTCCAGGTCAGGTAGTTATTTCAGGTTCAAAGGATGCTGTGGCCCGCGCCGGTGAGTACTTTGCCGAAAAGGGTGCCCGTCGCTGCGTAGCCCTGCCTGTATCAGTACCTTCACACTGCCCTATGATGCAGCCTGCTGCTGACAAGCTGGCCGCTGCTCTTGCTGATATTGAGCTTTGTGATGCCTCCATCCCTGTATATGCCAACGTACTGGCCCGTCCAGTTGTGGCTCAGGGTGAAATCATTGACTGTCTGGTCAGGCAGCTGGTCGGCTCAGTAAGATGGGTTGAGACCGTGCAGAACATGAAGGCTGACGGTATTGAGGCTCTGATTGAAGTTGGTCCGGGCAAGGTATTAACCGGTCTGAACCGCAAGATTGACAAGACTCTGGTTACCGGCAATATTGCCAGTGACGAGGAGCTGGCCAAGGTTTTAGAAAGCCTTAACGCCTGATTAATCTGACTTCCGTCCCGGCATTATCCTGGCCCTGTTATGGCCGGGAGGGACGGGCAGCTGCAGCTGACTGTCTGGCCTTAAGGCCGGCAGCCCGGTAAGCCTGGCCATGTCATGGCTCATGAGGCTTTGAGCTGCACAGTGCAGCGGCTCTGCGCTGATGCGGGTTTGCTTTGATTTAAGGCGGACTGCAGGCGCAGGGCTGACACGAGTACACAGAGTACATTTAGCTGATCAAATACAGGATTGATTCATGAATTTTAATTTTGCTGGCAAGGTTGTTCTGGTAACTGGCGCCTCACGTGGTATCGGTAAGACTGTTGCTGAGGAGTTTGCAAAGCTCAACGCTACTGTTATTGGTACTGCTACTTCTGAAAGCGGTGCTCAGGCCGTAACCGAGAGCCTGAGTGCTCTTGTTGAGGGCAAGTCCTTTGGTATGGTATTAAATGCCCTGCAGCCAGAGACCTTTGCTGACTTCGTTAAGGCTGCTGAGGAAAAGGCCGGTGCCACCATCGATATTCTGGTGAACAATGCCGGTATTACCCGCGACAATCTCTTCATGCGCATGAAGGATGAGGAGTGGGATCAGGTTATCTCCTGCAATCTGACTGCTGCTGCAAAACTGGCTCAGCTGACCATGCGTGGCATGATGAAAAAGCGTAATGGCCGCATCATCAACATAACCTCTATCGTAGGTGAGACCGGTAACGCCGGTCAGTGCAACTATGCCGCCTCCAAGGCCGGTATCATCGGCTTCTCAAAGTCTCTGGCCAAGGAGCTGGCTCCACGTAACGTAACTGTTAACTGTGTTGCCCCTGGCTTTATCGAGACTGACATGACCTCTGTATTAAACGAGAACATTCAGGCCGAGCTGCTCAAGTCCATCCCTATGGGCACTATGGGCTCTACTGCTGACATTGCAGCTGCCGTGCTGTTCCTGGCATCTGACGGTGCCCGTTACATCACCGGTACTACCCTGGACGTAAACGGCGGTATGTACTGTAACTAACATCGGCACCGGGCGCGCTTTAAGGACCTGGTTGTGTTCAGGCCAACATAATCTGTGGCCAGGGCGTGACCGCTGCCGGATGTGGCGGCTGAGCCTGGGCGCTGACCGCTGCCGGATGTGACGGCTGATCCTGAGCGTGACCGCCGGCGGATGTGGCGGCTGTGCCAGGGCGTGACCGCCGCCGGATATGGCGGCTGTGGCCAGGGCGCTGAGTGCGACCTGGATCATGCGGCGCACTGGCTGAGTTAATTTGTGAACCCTGACAAAGTAATACAATTTCCGGCCCATTTTAACGGGCCTGATCTACCATTAGAGGCTGATATTGTATATAATCAGCCTCGAACAGTTCTTGTCAATTTGATAAAGATGACCTGTAAATATCAGGTTCATTCTGCAGATCATGACAACTGACGTCAGCTCCGGACATGCGGAACGGTTAACGCCGGTACTGTCAGAGAGATATCACCCCGGACGGTGATGGATCTCAGAACGGGTTCCATTTACAGGCGCAGACAATGCTGCGGCACTAACGCGGTAACCAGAGGGCTAAAGAGCTTTTCTGGCCGGTCAGCGCTGATCACTGCAGGTGAGGTGAGGCTGTCTCCAGCTGTCACAAAGCCAGTTATTTTTTTATCCCGGCTCTTGTCGGGTGACATTAACTAAAGGACAGAAGTGCCACGGCACTCTGACGGGGAAAAATGAGCGATAACAACATTGAAGAACGCGTAAAGAAGATTATTGTTGACATGTTAGGTGTCAATCCAGAAGATGTCGTTCCTGAGGCATCTTTTGTTAATGACCTCGGCGCCGACTCTTTAGATACTGTAGAGCTCGTAATGGCTTTAGAAGAAGAGTTCGAGACTGAGATCCCTGATGAGGAAGCCGAGCAGATCAACACTGTTCAGGCTGCTATCGACTACATCAAGTCTCACCAGGAGTAATCTCAGTGGCGGATTAGTCCGCTGCTTTCCTGTGTGAATCCGGCGGCGCGACCTGTATCAGGTCGAGCCGTTGGAGACAGTTGTACCTCAATCAGCCATGTGTTCATGGCCATAACAGCAAGCCCCGGCTTGCTTGTTTTGTTTCTGGGCCCCTCATTTTTCATACAAGTGACGGTTTTTTTCACAGCAATCTGCATTGTATTTGAGGATTATCCCGTATTGTGGTACTGTTAGCTGTGCTGCGTTTCACGCCTGCAAGGCCTGTTAGAATCAAGTTTGTATCATGGTATGCGGCAGTGAAAAGAGCATACTTACTGTCTGAGAATGCTGCCTGAACTTATCAGGTACAGATGCAGCTGAGACAGGATGACGTCCCGGGAGTTAAAGGGACGTGCACGGAGCCCGGAAATCCGGGACCTGCTGACGCAGACATTGACTGTCGGTGCCGCGCATGACTGTAATTGCGGCTCTTAACACCCGGCACCGGTTGGGCCTGAGGTCAAAGATAACTGTTTATCCTCAAAAGCATATGCCATTTGCATGCTGATACAGCAACAGAGCATTACAGCGCTGTACATATAACCGGATAACAGCATGACCAGTGCAGGTACGAGTCAATGAAGATAAGTTAGAATTTCTTATTTATGGAGGCACAAACGGTGCAAAAGCGCAGGGTAGTAGTAACCGGTCTTGGCATGTTAAGTCCAGTGGGTAATACCGCTGAGGATTCATGGAAGGCCTTACTTGCAGGTCAGAGCGGTATCTCCACCATTGAGCATTTCGACACCAGCGCCTTTAGCGTGAAAATCGCCGGCCTGATTAAGGGGTTTAACCCTGAGGACTGGGGGATCACCCGTAAAGACGAGCGCAAGATGGATCCGTTCATCCAGTACGGTATTGCTGCCGGCTTAATGGCCTTCAATGATTCCGGCCTGCAGATTACTGATGACAATGCCGAGCGCTGTGGTGTGATGATTGGTTCTGGTATCGGTGGCCTCGGTCTTATCGAGCAGAATATCAATGGTCTGGCTCAGAAGGGTATCAAGGGTATCAGCCCGTTCTTCGTACCTTCCACCATTATCAACATGGTATCCGGCCATCTGTCCATCTTAAAGGGCCTCAAGGGTCCTAACCTTTCCAGCGTAACTGCCTGTGCTTCCGGCACTCACGCCATTGGCCTGTCTGCCCGTTTAATTGCAGCCGGTGATGCTGATGTCATGCTGGCCGGTGGTGCCGAAAAGGCCTCTACCCCAATGGGTATCGGTGGCTTCAGCGCCTTAAAGGCTCTGTCCACCCGCAATGATGAGCCGGAGAAGGCTTCCCGTCCATGGGATGAGGGTCGCGACGGCTTCGTTCTGGGCGACGGCTCCGGTGTAATGGTTCTTGAAGAGTACGAGCACGCCAAGGCCCGTGGTGCCCGCATTTATGCTGAGCTGGTAGGCTTTGGCATGTCTGGCGACGCTTTCCACATGACCGCCACCCCAGAAGACGGCGACGGTGCCCGTCGTGCCATGGCCAACGCCATTAAAGATGCCGGTATTGAACCAGGTGAGATTGGCTATATCAACGCTCACGGTACCTCCACTCACGTAGGCGACATCTCCGAGCTGCGCGCTGCCAAGGCTATCTTCGGTGATGCTCCAGCCAACACTGTCATGAGCTCTACCAAGTCCATGACCGGTCACCTGCTGGGTGCAGCCGGTGCCATTGAGGCCATCATCACCGTACTGGCTGTACGTGATCAGATCTGCCCTCCAACCATCAACCTTGAAAATCCTGCTGAGGAAGTAGGCGGCTTTAACCTGGTTCCTAACAAGGCCCTCAAGCACGATATCAAGTACGCTATCTCCAACAGCTTCGGCTTTGGCGGTACCAATGGTTCCCTGATCTTCAAGCGTATGGAAGACTGATATCAGCCTTGCATGCCGGCTCAGTGACCAGGGCCCGGGTACGATCCTGATCATGTATCACTGAGCACAGCAAAAAGCCCTGAGCGGATAACCGTTCAGGGCTTTTTGTCAATTCAGGGCCGACATTTATCTCCAGCGCCAGCGCCCCACCGTTGCTTGTCGGCACCGGCAGCTCCGCCCTGACGTTGACAGCACAGCCCTGATTTCATCAGCTCCGTGCATATGGCGGCAGCACCAACATAAGGTCTGCAGCATGCCATGCTGCATCAGATCTGTGCTGATGCTGTAGCACCGTCATGATGTCATCAGCTCCGTGCTTATGGCGGTAACACCGCCATAAGGTCTGCAGCATGCCATGCTGCATCAGCTCCGTGCTGATGGCGGCAGCACCGTCATTATGTCATCAGCTCCGTGCTTATGGCGGTAACACCGCCATAAGGTCTGCAGCATGCCATGCTGCATCAGCACCGCCCTGTGGGATGGCTCTGGTTTCAGTCAGCAGGCTGCGCACTTGCTGCCGGACATTCAGGGGCAGTGCGTGCACGGCGCTTGACGGTGTTCAGGGAGCCGTAGGTGAACCAGTCGCTATAGCGCTCGATAATCTCATGACACAGCTTGATTACATCACGCAGGTGATCGGTTATGCAGTCCTGGCATGCTTCGATTTCACCATTTAACAGGTGGTTGAAAATCAGCTCATGTTCATCAGTGATAACGTCGACAGGGACGAAAGTATCCAGTGAAAGAAAGCGGATACGGTCCATCTGGCCCTTTATGCTCTGTACGGTATTCCAGGCCATGTCAGAACCTGACAGTGAGCACAGGCACTCATGAAAGCGGTCATCAAGAGTAAGGTAAGCTGATCTCATACCGTCATCACGGCGCACATTGCGCTGCTGATCGACAATGCGGCGCAGCTGGGCCATACGGTTCTTTCTGGTATTCTCATCAAGATTGACTATGTTGGCTACACAGGCCTTTTCTATGGCAGCGCGCAGGAATGCAGTGTGCTCAAGCTCATTGACACAGATACGCTCTACTATTGAACCGCGCTGAGGCAGGATGGAGAGCAGGCCTTCATAGCTAAGACGCATCAGTGCCTCGCGTACAGGCTGGCGTGATACGCTGAACTGCTCGGACAGCGAGTTTTCTGAAAGAGTGGTGCCGGGGGTAATGGTCGTATCAGTAATGTGACGGCGCAAAAACTCATAAATCTGGGGACTTATGGCTTTTTGGGGGTTAATACGTATCTTAGGTAATACTACTGTACATGCTACAGACATTACTTTCCTCTTTTCCTTGTAATGCCGTCAGGGAGGCCAGGGCTTTACAGCACAGCCAGTGGCAGTGGCTGTGAGGTTCAGACAGAGGGCCATATGGAGAGCATGAATGTGCAAAGGCACAGAGCACTACTCAGTTGTAGACAGTTGTATTGATTAAGACCTGACGGGCTTTTACCATGTGACTGCCAGTCCTGTCTTTCAGGTCGTAACAGTCATATGTATCGAATTGATGTATTGCTTTTGCCACAGGCCTGTCTTTGCATTTGTGCAGACTTGCAGTTACCTGCATCAGAACAGCCACAAGGCAATAATTTCTAAAAACTCATCTTTCTGAAAGAAAACGGCTCCGGTCTGGTATCAGCAAGAAGTAACGCCCCTGAGACCTTATGGATATACAAATCCTGGTTATGCGGCTCAGTTATATTGACTGGTTTTCTGATACAAGACAGTTATATGCATGTTTGAATGTTTTGAGGGGAAAAGATCCCTCAGGAATACGGACAGCAATTGCACCTGCACGGCCAGTTAAGGAAAGTTCAGAGCTCCGGCCTTACATACAGGGACAAAGATCCTTATGAGCGAATACTATAAAGCATTTTAGTATTTATCGGCAGATTTCTGGACGTTTTAATGAATCCCCATGAAAAATATTGTGCAAATTTCACTGATTTGTCAGTAAATTTTTATATACCACGGTGCTTGCCCAAAGCCTGAAAAATAGCGATTTTCCAGACAAGAGCATGATAAAGCCCATAATTACATATTTCGTGCGCACACGTGCACGCACTTCCCTGTCTTTTACATTGTTTTGCGGTGATACACCTGTCTGACAGGTCCCGCCCCGCAGGCGAACCGCGCTGCTCAATTAGTGCAGCATCTGAACAGAGCAGGCAGACAGCGCAGCCGGCAGAAGGACAGCCAGAAAGTCATATAGCCAGCAGGCAGCGTAGCGGCAGGAAGACTGCCCGGCAGGACGGCAGACAGCCCGGCAGGCAGCGCAGCTGACAGTATGGCGTACATTCAAGAACAACAGCAATGCAGGATCTGCAGGGCCAAGGAAAAACAAAGGGGCTGTCTTCAGGACAGCCCCTTTGTTCAGAGGGGCCCTCAGGCCCCGAGCTTGACTTGCTGTTGCGCGCCTTTGTCAGCTTAGTGCAGCAGCGATGCTGCATCAGCCTGCAGCGGGGCGCAGCAGCATGCTGCTATTTGGCATTTGCAGCTTTGCCTGACTCCGGTGCGGCTTTAACTGGCTCCGGTACATCTTTGGCTGCACCATTGGACGCGTCATCAGCAGCTGAGGCTGCTGCGGCTGTGGCTACAGCTGCATTGTGAGCGTTTACAGGATCAACACTGGCGCAGTATTCACGAATCTGACGGGCTGATGGGACAGCTTTGTCAAACCACTCCCATACTGGTTTGGCAGCCTCAATCATATGAGCCTTGAGTTTGGCATCAGGCACAGTGATCTTCACGCCGTTCTGTCGCAGAAACTCAACAGTATTAGCCTCTTCACGCTCTGAGACATCCCAGTTATAGGCAATGGCGTGGGTCATGCTCTCATCAAAGAGGGCACGTGACTTTTCATCAAGAGACTGGTACCACTTTTCGTTTACCAGGATAAAGGTAGGAGAGAAGACATGGCGGGTTTCGAGCATGTACTTGTTTACCTTCCACCAGTCCATGGACTTGACCATGGCATAAGGATTGTCCTGACCGTCTACAGTGCCCCTGGCAAGGGCCTCATAAAGATTGGTAGCTGGCAGAGGTACAGCTTTGGCGCCGGCTGCAGTGAACAGCTTGACGAATACCTCATTGAGGGGAACACGAATCTTCATTTTGGCCATTTCTTCCATGTTGCGCACAGGGAAGCGGGAAGAGACCTGACGGAAGCCATTTACAATCACACCTGCAATACGGGCACCTGAGCGGGCGGTGTAGTTACCCTCAAAGCGCTTCATGCCTCCAGAGAGGAATACAGCACGTGCATGTTCCCAGTTCTTAATGACAAAAGGCTGCTCCCAGCCGCCAATCATTGGCTCATCATTTTTGATAAGACCACCAACCTGCGCTACCTGAATGGTGCCGCGCTTTACCAGAGCCATAATCTTTTCTTCACCGCCAGCAATGGAGTCAGGCTTTAAGGTGACCTTGAATTTGCCGTCAGATGCTAATTCAATTTCCTCCTTAAAGCGACTCATCATCTGGGTGTTTGGATGATCAGGGCCGAAAAATCCGGCAAAGATAATACGTTGAGGCTTACCATCTGCGGCGCTGACGGGGGATGCGGCCATGAAAAGGGCTGTTCCCAGACAAGCGAGTGCTTTTAAAATCTGCATAATGAAATCTCCTCGTATTGCGGCCAGGGCGGCAGTGTTCAGCAACGTGTAACTGAACTGCAATAAAGACAGAAAATACTTACATGCCCGATTCATCTCAGGCAGGGGATCCACATCAAGACGGCCTTAAGGCCGCAAGTCCTCAGGCTCAGGTCTGCAATGCAACAGGCTTGCAGAAAACATGTCGCTGCTGCGCAATAATTATGGCGCAATGCCAGGGACAACGGTACAGGGCTGCAGGCGGATGTCAGGAACATCAGTACAGGGCCGCAGGCGGATGCCAGGAACATCAGTACAGGGCTGCAGGCGGATGTCATGAACATCAGTACAGGGCAGCAGCGCAAGGCAAGGAGCAGCAGTACAGGGCTGCAGGCGGATGCCAAGAACAGCGGTACATGACTGACGAATGCCAGGAACAGCGGTATATGACCGGCGAATGCCATGGAGCATGATGCAGGGTGCTGGCGCAAGGTCCGGGAGAAACGTCACAGAGCCATGGCCAGGACACTGGCCCTTGCTCTGGCCGTCAGGTCTTGCAGCTGTAATGGGCTGCAAATACGTGCCTGATCGCATGCCGGACAAAAGCTCAGGCATGGACGGTAAGGTATACCTTCCCACAGGTGTTTGAAAAGGGCTGTTATTAATCAGGCGCTACAGCACAGCTCTTTGAGCATTTCTGCCATAGATCGGCTGTTGAGGAATTGCTGTGACCTCGAGTGTCAATTGTACTCAGCCATAAGTTAAGCATGTGGATATGGCTTAAAGCCCGGTAGTCTCAAGTAATAAGGACACGGGCAGAGCAGGCAGCGCTCAGGTCAAAGACGGGATTTAACTGCCGGAAAGACAGGGAATAAACCTGCACAGGTCCTGGTCATAACTTTATGTCACAGAACATGGGCTGTTGCAATACTGCAAGTACTGAAAGGGCATTCAGAGGCCTGAATATCTGCCAGACAGAGCGAACTGTGAGAGCTCTGCCCGTCATGGGCTAAGGGCCACTGCAGCCGGATCCTGCAAGTGTATCTTATATGATAGCTCAAAGCGCGCTTCGACGCCTGGTGCTGCATCACGGATCAGACAACCTGGGAGTACACACACCACACCTCTGACACTTATCAATCGGTCTTTTCGGTATCAGTGCTCTTATGACCACGGAAAGCATCAACGTTATGTTTTCATGTTTCGGAGGTACATGCTCTGGCGCTCGCCCGTGCGGCTCTGCCATGGAGCCGGTCTTGCTCTGATTATGGCTCTGAAATGGCGCAAGGGCTGATTCGTGATTTGGCTGGCAGAGCTGTGCCTGTCAGTGGTCATGACTATTTGGGCCGGGCATTTGGTATGTGGCAAGGATTTATCCTGTGCTATACAGGCAAAGTCCTTGGCAGCGTAAGGACAGTGACGGCTTCGTATGCTCTACTGTTGCAGATGGCTTTGGCCTCGTGAACGGAGCCAGGCCCTGGATCCAAGATGTTCATTTTGTGGACTGTGCAGTTTAGATTTGCGCTAAAAAGGCGTATGCTAATGGACGGTATTATTTTTGTCCGTGCCAAATTTCGTGCAAAAGCACATACAGGGGCGCACAAGGCTGGATCCAGCACTTTTAATTAAGTCGTTTCCAGGCATGCAGATGCTGCCTGTATCAGGCGCGGTCAAACAACAGGGCGAGCATTGCCATACCCTTTTATTCTCACTGAAGGGCACCTGCAGGATGACCTTGAGAGGGATGTACAAGGAAGCGGCGCGACAGCGCTGCGGATGTGATATTGCCTGGGAATGATTTACCGCTTGCTGAAACGGGCTGCAATTGCTCATTTCAGTGTCCTGTTATTTTCCAGTTACTTTTGAATGCATTCCATGCTGTGCAGGATCCCTGGATCCAGCGCAGATACCGGGATTTGTATTATCACAGACCGGTGCAGGTTTTGCGCTTATGTATTCAAGGTCTTATGCTGCAGTCGCTGATGCGGCGCGTCCATTACAGCAGATGCCATTGCATCAGTGTGCATTGAGGCTGATGGCATTGAGGACGACGCCACTGCAGGGGCCTGCATTGAGGCAGATGCCTGTGCAGAGCCTGCACTGCTGCGTCGGCCTGTTTAAGGATCTGTGTATTCTGCCATTTCGGGCAGCAGTGGTCAGGCCATGATGATGTCAGGCCAGAACAGCAGAGATTCAGGATAACCATATGCAACTTCCACGACTGAGACTCTCAACCAAGACTACGATCTCATCGCAGATTTACGTATT
Source organism: Anaerobiospirillum sp. NML120511 (assembly GCF_023050955.1). Taxonomy (NCBI): domain Bacteria; kingdom Pseudomonadati; phylum Pseudomonadota; class Gammaproteobacteria; order Aeromonadales; family Succinivibrionaceae; genus Anaerobiospirillum; species Anaerobiospirillum sp. NML120511. The sequence goes on along the minus strand of NZ_JALKIK010000004.1, from coordinate 120,537 downwards.
TCTGCGTTATCAGATAACCTCCGCCAATATCAGGCCTGGTGCCACCATTTCTGAAAATGAGCTCTCGGCTCATTTCAAGGTATCCCGCCAGCCGGTGCGTGAAGCCCTCAACTCCCTTGAGCATGATGGTCTGATTTCTGTAATTCCTCAGAAGGGTACTGTAGTTAAGAAGATTTCTGCCAGTGATCTGCGTCAGGTGGTCTTTATCCGCTCTGCTCTGGAGTGCAGCAGTATTGATAACATTGCCAATCTTCCTGTAGGCAAGTACACCCGCATTCTCAACAAGCTCAAGGAAAATTTCCATGAGCAGAAAGAAAAGAGCGATCCGGCCAATGTGGCCGGCACTTTCCTGCCTCTTGATGACAAATTCCACGAGATTATCTGCTCTTTTTCTGACTGCGCCATGACCTGGCAGGTAGTACAGTCCTGCAAGGGACAGCTTGACCGTATCCGTTATCTGGCCATGGGTGTTGAAGCTCCTCTTGACGGTCTGATTGATGAGCATGAGCAAATCATCAGCTGCATTGAGGGCTACGAGTATGACAAGGCCAAAGAAATGCTCCGTGGGCACCTCAACTCAGTAATGGGCACCTACAAATCCATTAAGAAAAAGTATGCCGACTGGTTTGAGCAGGACAGCTGACAGGCGGCTCCCACCATGCTGAGCAGAGCCGATAACAGGCAGCACCCATCAGTATGAGCATGACAGCTGACAGGCGGCTCCCACCATGCTGAGCAGAGCCGATAACAGGCAGCACCCATCAGTATGAGCATGACAGCTGACAGGCTGTTCCCGCCATGCTGAGCAGAGCCGATAACAGGCAGCACCCATCAGTATGAGCATGACAGCTGACAGGCTGTTCCCGCCATGCTGTGCAGAGCCGTTAACAATCCGCTCCAATGGCTTAGCAGACTGCTGCAGACAGTTTGAGCAACTGTAAAAACAAAGACCCCGTATCGAGATATATGCGATACGGGGTCTTTGTCTTCAGGGGCACCAGTCATGTGCCCGGGCAGTGGCTGCAGCTGCCCTGTGCGGCTGCAGTCGGGCCGGTTGGGAGGTCGGCTGTCAGTTACGGTAGTCGCTGAACCAGTCTTCGTATTTTGCCTCTGCGATGATGTACTTGTAGATCTCAAGTGGCTGGTTAAGAGTCTGGCGCAGGCCCTCTATTGCGCCTGTAAGATCATTGTTCTTGAGGCACTCAACTATTTTGCTGTGGTCATCGATAATGATCTGATTGTAGTCAGGTTCAGTCAGGGACAGGGCCAGATAGCTGATGCGATCACTTTGAGCGGTAAGGGTGCTCACTGTGTTCCAGGCAAGCTCGGAGCCGCTGATATCACAGATAGCCTTATGGAAAGCGTCATCAAGAGCCATCAGGTTAAGACGGCGGTTTTCATCATCTTCAGGAAGCTCACGGGCCTTGTTGATACTTCTTTCAAGCTGATTGATGCAGGTACGGCGGGAGCGAGGTTCAAGTTCGCCAAAGCGCTTGAGGCAGCCCTCTTCAATACAGTAACGCACAAAGATATTGTGTTCGGTCTGAAGAATGGAGACAGGACGTACAGTAGTGCCTCTCTGGGGCATGATGGTCACCAGTCCCTCAGTGCTAAGCCGCTGCAGGGCATCGCGTATAGGCTGGCGCGATACACTGAAGTGTTCAGACAGTCCGTTTTCTGAAAGAAGTCCGCCTGGTCTTACTGTAGTGTCTACTATAACCTGACGCAGAAACTGGTAAATCTGAGCGGCAACTGTAGTGCGCTGAGAAAAGCGCATTTTAGGAAGATTGATACTAGGTGAAACTGACATCTTAAGCTCCTGAGTTGTTCGATCTGCATGCATGGTCATGACAGACCATGATGAGCCCTGGCACAGGTTAAGGCTTGATACAGCAATGTGTGATTATAAATGGTCCTGGAACTGTAAATTGTGTCATTGTGCACTGCACGAGTTAAGGGAGCATAAAGCCGTGACCATATGCTGATATATTACCCCACCGCGCACTGGCATTCTAGTTAACAAGAAATAATTTATGGCCTGCATCCGTCATTATCAGCCCGCAAAAGGCTGTTTTTTCCTTGTCCCCACCGTATCTTCAAACCCCTCCCCGGCATATTGCATATAAAAGCACGCAAGAGGCACGCTGCCCGTAAAATGCACATACAGACAGAATTTGGGTCATACTGAACAACAAGTATTAGTCTTGTCCTCAGCCTGGTGCAGGCATGATCAGGCAGAGGTATTTAATCCTCACAAAGGCATGCTTATCAGAGTGTACATATGGCTTGAAGATATTGCAGTGGCCCGGCTGATGATATGGTCTGTGGGAAGGCTATAAGGTGGAGGGGCACAGTCATGAGCACAGTCAGAGGCGCAGGTGGCCATGACCTGGCATGGTATTTCTGTGCTCTGTACGCTGGGCGGAAAGCAAAAAGCCCGGCAGGGGCCGGGCTTTGTATGCTCAGTGCGTTGCACTGAGCAGGGCTGTCAGCGGATCGGCTGCAGTGCTGTGCAGCCGGCTGCTGATGCGAGGAGCTGAATTAGAAGTCAGCGTTACGTGGGGTACGTGGGAATGGAATGGCGTCACGTACGTTACCAACACCGGTAATGTAGACAATCAGACGCTCAAAGCCCAGACCGAAGCCGGAGTGAGGCACGGAGCCATAGCGGCGCAGGTCACGATACCAGTAGTAGGAGTCCTTGTTAAGGCCCATCTCTTCCATACGCTTGTCGAGCAGCTCAAGACGGTCCTCACGCTGGGAGCCGCCGATAATCTCGCCAATGCCTGGAGCCAGCACGTCCATGGCAGCTACAGTCTTGCCATCGTCGTTCTGGCGCATGTAGAAGGCCTTGATGTCCTTAGGGTAGTTCTTAACAACTACAGGGGACTTGAAGTGCTCTTCGGCAAGGTAGCGTTCGTGCTCAGACTGCAGGTCGATACCCCACTTAACAGGGTACTCAAACTTCTTGCCGCAGTTCTTGAGAATCTCAATGGCGTCGGTGTAGTCAACGCGGGCAAAGTCAGCCTTGATGAAGTCCTCAAGACGGGTGATGGCGTTCTTGTCGACACGCTCGGCAATGAAGGCCATATCGTCAGCACGCTCAGTAAGGATGCGCCTGAAGACATACTTGAGCATGTCCTCAGCTACAGAGGCGCAGCCGTCGAGATCGGTAAAGGCCATCTCAGGCTCAAGCATCCAGAACTCGGCCAGGTGACGGGTGGTGTTGGAGTCTTCGGCACGGAATGTAGGACCAAAGGTGTAAACCTTGGAATAGGCACAGGCATAGGTCTCTACGTTGAGCTGGCCAGATACGGTCAGGTAGGCGTGCTTGCCGAAGAAGTCCTGGCTGTAATCAACCTTGCCCTGATCGTTCTTTGGCAGATTCTCAAGGTCAAAGTTGGTTACGGTAAACATCTCACCGGCACCCTCACAGTCAGAGGCGGTTACGATAGGGGTGGAGACCCACATGAATCCGCGCTCCTGGAAGAATGAGTGCAGAGCATAAGCCAGGGAGTTACGGATACGCATTACAGCACCAATAAGGTTGGTGCGTGGACGTAAGTGGGCGTATTCGCGCAGGTACTCGACAGAGTGGCGCTTGGCAGACATTGGATAGGTGTCAGGATCCTCAACAAAGCCCAGAACCTGAACCTTGGCGGCCTTGATTTCAACATCCTGGCCCTGACCCTGGGATTCAACCAGCTCACCTTCGACCATTACTGAGCATGAGGTTGTCAGCTTTAAGATTTCGCTCTCGTAATTGCTCAGATCTGCACCTGCTACTACCTGGATATTATTGAAGCAGGAACCATCATTGACAGCCAGGAAAGAAAAGCCGGCCTTAGAGTCACGGCGGGTACGAATCCAGCCTCCGATAGTGACTGTATCACCTACAGAACACTGATGGTTTAATACATCTTTAATAGCAACAAGAGACATTATGTGCTCCTAAATTAAAACAACCAGGCCCCGGCATCGGGCTTGTTCAGCACGTGGCCCATTACTTATGTTTTCCCTGCAAATGCAGAAAAAAATCAATCTTACATCGTAAGATAGCACGCCAAACTATGCAAGCTGTTTTTTATCAGCATCACGGCCAAAACAGGAGGCAGTCAGCCGGTCCTGCAGCCATTGCCGCTCTCTGTCCCGGACAGCTGTCCCGGGCTGTCTGAGCAGCTGCTCACAACACTCAGGAGGTTTGAGGCTTAGAGGCTCAAAAGTGCGCATAGTCCTTAAGATTCACTGTTGCGGTGCAATTTACAGCTGCTGCAGACCTGTAACAGGGGCATAGCATATGCCCATACTGAATCATGGACAGCAAAACGGCGTGTTCCTGACTGCTACAAAATGAACAGGGCCGGTCCCTTAAAGAAACCGGCCCTGTGTGGATCTCAAAGGGGCGGGCGCTCATTTACAGGCGCAGCCCTGAGATGCCAGAAAACGAGCTTAAGCATTGTCAGCATCGGTGCTGGCAGCCTCAGCTGCTGCAGCTGGCTCAGCTGACAGCTCATCCTGAGCCTGTACGGCCTGCTGCTCCTGCTTTTCAGATGACTCAGAGGCCATTTCGGAAGCGTTAGCAACAGTATCTGCTACTGGTTCACCGGCATCAGCTGGAGCTGCAGCAGCTTCGTCAGCAGCTGCTTCAGCGGCGACTACAGCGGCTGCGGCAACGGCAGCTGCGGCAGCGCCGGAGCCGAAGCCTGCAACAGCGCCTGCAGAATCAGAGGCAGTTTCAGATGCGCTGGTCTTATCGGTATTGGCAGCCTGCTCTGGCTGCTGGGACTTGAGAGAAGCACTGTCCTCAACAAAGTGACCGTTCTTGCATTTGATGGTGAACATGCCACGTGGGCGGCCGGTGTTGGCGCCTACAATCAGAGCAGGCAGCATGGTCTGCTTCTTGTCCTGAAGGAAGCGGTTGATTTCGTGTGCCGGAGCCTCACCTACCAGGCGGGACTCAATGTGGATAATGCCAAACTCAGGTACATCAATGGTGCCCTTGATAACGGTAATGCCACGAACAGGCTCGCAGCTTTCTACAGAGGCTTCACAGTAGGTGCCGTTGTTAAGGAGGTTCTTGATACGGCGGCTGATGAAGAAGGACTTGAAAGCCATTATGGCAAACAGACCTGACATAAACAGCTGCAGATAGCCGTCCTGGCCCTGGGAGCGCACGTAAAAAGCAAGGGAAAGGGAAATCAGGGTGATAAGAACATAAATCACGCCGAAGATGAACTGAGCTGTGCCTACACGCGGCTCAAAAGACTGGCTGGACTGAATATGAAAAGCCATGACAATAACCTGTTGTTCTGGAGCAAAGAAGAGATCAGCTCCGTTCCTTATGATTTAACTTTAGTAATGTGGACAGTACCGTAGGCCACTGGCTGGGCTGCAGACCCGTGAAGTGCCTCCGCGCAGGCCGTCAGTCGCACTGCCATAAAGGATGTGTCCATAAATCGACCTGGCCATAGGGATGCTCTCTTATGGAGGCCTTTATGGTGCGGTTCTGGATCTAAAGCGGTATTACTTGATGACCTTGACCAGGCCGGTGTAGCTGCTGCTTGGGTTGAAGGCGCTGAGCTCTTCTTCATCTGTAAATCTTACGGTAACAGCGCAGGAGCCCTGCAGGACCAGCAGAGGATTGTTGGTCATGGAGTCAATGGAAGCACTGCCGCTGAGGTTTACAGGAACCTCGAGGGTGAACTTGTGCTTTTCATTTGCTGGAAGAATATCGCCCTTCATGTTCTGGCTGACAGTAGCTGTCTGCACATTGTTTACGAAAACATCAGCCTTAACGCTCTTGATAGGAAGAGAGGTAGCTGACTTGTGCTCCAGGATATAGGTGATGATGAAGTGAGGATTGTCGCCGCTGCCGTCCAGAGCCAGACTTTCAATTTTCAGGCTGGGAGCGCTGGCGCCCTCAGGCAGGGACTGACAGGAAGCTGCAAAAAACGCGGCAGCTGCAAGGCTGATTAACTTAAGGGATTTGAAAAACCTGGCCATGATATCCACAGGAAAAGAGTTGCCAATACAAGGGTAAGCAGCGTCAGGATGATGCAGGAGCAGCTGGAAAAAGCTGAAAATGCAGACGGGACTGTAATCTGGCCTTTGGAGACTTGCAGTCGATAAAGGCAGGTGCAGGTCCTGATGCTCTGGCATTACAGAGCAATGGCGAGCAGGTGCTGCTGGCAGCTTTGTGGTCATGGATCCTGGTTGCAGGGAACTTGAAAACACAGGAGCTGCAATACCTTATGATGCTCAGAACCGCTTAACCGGACGCGCAATGGAAAGTAATTTTAGCACTAAAGCCCGGCCAAATTGCGCAGCTTGCGATAAATATGCGCGTCGTCATATGCTTGGACATGGCCCTGGTATCAGCATGTTAATCTGCAGTTCAGTGGGGTAAATGAACGTTTGGATAAAGGTATGAACTGTACTGCGGCTGCTGGTCTGGAAGCACTTATTGAGGTCGCAGAACAGGGCGGGTGAATTGGCCGCAAAGTCAGTTACGGACTGATTTGTGCCGTAAAGATGGTTATGGGGGGCCTTAAGATTTGGTGGCTTTTTATAGAGGGGCTATAGCAGCTGATTTTGAGGGAAGTTTGTTGTGAGGCATTGCCGCAGATGAGGTACATCAGCCTTGCATCTGTGCTTTTACGGATGCATGCCAGTTGACCAGGTTCGCGTGATTTAAGCTTCAGGTTAGAAGTGATGTATAGAACTGATAAGAGGTTAAAGGGCTGACTGTGCTGGTCCAATGGCTGGACCATTTGTGTTGTGCACATATGTCTGCGTCAGCAGATGTGGTTGTCAGGTCAGCTCCTGCTGGATTTTATTATCTTAAAGACACTGAAGTTTGTCTGCTGTCAGTGCAAAAGCATGTAATGTATTGCTGATCCGGAACGGGTGATATCCGGATAATGTCTGCTACACAGAAATCTTAAGTCGTTTTTCGTTTTTATGCTGCATCCTTTTTAAGAGGAGCGCATGGTGGCATTTTTGTCTGCCATAAATCAGGATGCCAGTCACCCCTATGCAAGATGACTGACGACATTGTAGTTGTTAGTATGTTTTTAATGGAAATCGTTAAAAAATTCAAGCGAAATTTTTACAGACCGGGCTAAATATTTGATCTGAAATAGATATACATGTGATTTTTAACTGAAATCTGTAAGTATGTGAGAATAATAACTTTTTGCTGATAACCCGGGAGGGCCTGAATCTGCCCCTCCTCAGGATCTGCCTTTGACCCAGCCATTAACCTGGCATCTGTCAGTCAGGTCCAGGCCTTATTGCGGTATGGTCATCAGCACAGGGATAAAGCATTGTTTACCATATGCTTTGATGGGCTGCTGAGTCTTGATATGCCGGTGCTCAGGAAGCTGATCACCGGCATGCAGTGCTGCATTAGCCGGGCTCCGGCGTGCAGTGCTGCACCAGCCGGGCTCCGGCGTGCAGTGCTGCACCAGCCGGGCTCCGGCATGCAGTGCTGCACCAGCCTGGCACCGGCATTCAGTGTTGCAACAGCCGGGCACCGGCATTCAGTGTTGCAACAGCCGGGATCCGGCGTGCAGGGCTGCATCATCTGGGCTCCGGCATGCAGTGCTGCATCAGCTGAACATGGCTGGAACATAGAGTGCCAGGCAGTAGCCTGCGCCCATGAGCCATGCAAAGAGCATCAGTGCCAGGACAAAAGGTCGGGAGCCGGCTGCCTTGAATTTGTCAAAGCTGGTATCTGTGCCAAGGGCGGTCATTGCCATGGTGAGCATAAAGGTGTCTATATACTCAATGGTACCGTTAAGCGGGATCTCCTTGACGGTTTGAGCACCGCAGGCATCCTGAATAAAGGTGTTAATCACGATTACAACCAGAAATCCTATGGCAAAGTACGGAATGGTTATCTGTGATTTTTGCTGGTGGCTGCTCTGCTCAGCGCGGCGGGCACGCTGCCAGGAAAGAGCCATGGCCATGATTACCAGTACCGGAGCAAGCATCATGACGCGAATCATCTTGGTAATGGTTGCTGTGCCTGCAATGCCCAGGGCATCTGAAGGATCCATGGCATTACCGGCAGCTGCCACATGGGCTACCTCGTGCAGGGTAGCACCGGTATAAATCGCTGTTCCCATGTCACCAAGTGCGTCCAGCCAGCCTGCGTAATACATTGCAGGGTAGAGGAACATGGCAATGGTTCCGAAGATAACAACTGTTGACACAGCTACAGCGGTGATGTGGCCAGGGCAGCGCACAACAGATTCAGCGCCCAGAACGGCAGCAGCTCCGCAGATAGCACTGCCTGTTGAGGTCATAAGTGCAGTCTGCTCGTCCATTTTGAGCATTTTGCCAAAGAGTATGCCCAGTAAAATAGTGCTGACTACAATAACAAGGTCTACTACAAAGGCAGGAAGACCTACGGCATAGACATCTGAAAGAGTAAGTCTGAAGCCAAAGAGCACAATGCCTGTTCTCAGGATTTGCTTAGTGCAGAATTTGATTCCTGGAACCCATTGCTCTGGCAGCCTGTTTCGTAATGTGTTGGCGTAAACCGTTCCTATAATGATGCCTATGATCAATGGACTCAAAGAGAGTTTCTTAACAGCCTCAAACTGAGCGATATAGAACGAGGCAAAGGAAAAAACGGCAATTAACATCACACCACTCAGGGTGCCGACACGTTGACCTTTGGAAAACATAGGTTGGTCTCATGCAAGTAAAATTAAGGCTTCTGCATTCCTGTGAAGCGATTGACTGGCGGGCCCTGTCAGTGTCATCCCCCTTGGGAACGCCATCAAGATACGCCAAATGCAAAATCAGATCTAATACTATTTGGTAATGCACTATAACATTTTGTTATAACGGCTTAAGAGCCAGGCATAAGAGTAATTGGATGAAAGCCCATAAAAATAAGGATTTTGGTATATAATCAAACGAACACAAAAGATAAAATTGTCCGCATATAAGGAATGGTTTTACTGTCAAATTTTTCCTGTGGAATAATACAATGTATTTAAAAACAGCCCGTTTTTACAGCATTTTTAATTGAAGGCCATGGCAAGGTGCGGGAAAAGAATGTTTTGGGGGAGCTGATTTGATTAGAAATTTACTGATGTGAAATTTGCCATGATTTTGCGAGGTACTGTAATTTGTTTCCCCTCACTATGGTTATCATGAATGCGTGCATCGCAAGCGTTTACGGTTACAGGGTCACAAGGTATAACCGGGTGAATATTCAGGCAGTAAAATCAGGACTGAGCAACTGCCAGTCAAACAAAAGCCCGCAGCTGTAGGGAAAAATTGAAATATTTGCGAGTACTGATAATTTAATCTGTATTGTTGCGCAGCCATACACCGGCATTAGCCTTAGCTGTAAGGAATAACAGTGCGCATACGTTTGCGGAGCTAATATCCTGGGCCTCTGTGCCATAAGTTATACCTGTTACGCAGAGGTGACATACTCCACTTGATTGCAGAGCAACTCCTGTCATTCCAGGTATTGTCCAGCCCAGCCCATCGAGGCCTCGGCAAGCACGCCGTGCGCAAAGATCAAAACAGGCCCATAAATGCGGCGTCACGGTCCAGGGCATGGCTGAGGCCCTTGGGCCCTCTGTGGATATGAGTGTCCATAAACTGAGGTTATCAGTGACAGTGGATATCTGCACTTCTTTGTCTGAGTGGACAGACTGGCAGTGCTGCAGGCCTCAGCAGACAGGCTGACATGGTCGCATATTGCTGCAGTGGACAGGCTGGCAATGCTGCAGAGCACCGCAGCGGCGCAGAAGCGCAGCTGCACTGCTGCAGTGTGCTGCAGCGCCTGTGCTGCGCTGCTTTGTGTGGCAGCAGATTTTTACGGTGGGGATGGGGACTGGACAGGGAAGCTCGAAGTGGCAGGAACTTTAGAATGTGAGCGGGGATGCCTGCTGGGCGAGCTTTTTTACGTAATCGATAAAGCGTATGGTCATAGCCATCTGGGGGCCAGGGGACTGTACAAAACACAGGGAGCGGGTGAACTTGATGTCCTCTACAGTAAGAGGGCGCAGCAGTCCCTGCTGGACCTCGCGGGCAACAGCATAGCGCGAGAGAATACAGAGGTTTTCCGAGTTCTGGGTAAACAGTTTGATGGCCTCGGTATTGCCAAGGTAAATCTTGATGTTGAGGTCCCTGAGCTTGATGCCGCGACTTACAAGGGCATGCTCAATAGCATCAAGGGTACCTGAACCATGTTCACGCAGCACCAGAGGCAGGGTCATGAACTCTTCAATGGTCAGCCGACCATTGAGACCGATTTTGTTTTTGGCTGCAGTAAGTATGGTCAGCTCATCTTCCATAAATGGAGTATAGGTGAAAGTAGGCATGCGGGTGATGCCCTCTATAAGGCCCAGATCAATGGTTCTTTCATCAAGGGAACGCTCGATAAATCGTGAGTTGCCATTGAGCATGGAAATATCTGCGTGAGGGAAGTCCTCAATGAAGCGGGCCAGGTAGGGCGGCAGAACATACTGGGCAATGGTGGTGCTGGCGCCCATGCGCAGCTGTCCCACATGATCGTTATGCAGCAGATGCATTTCATAGTTAAGAGCGTGGTACTCCTGCAAAATGCGATCGGTATGGTGAAGCAGCAGCTCGCCGGCCTCGGTAAGAGCAATCTTGTTGCCCTGGCGTTCAAAAAGCAGGGCCTGGTACTGATCTTCAAGATTCTTGATATGGCGGGTTACTGCCGGCTGGCTGATAAACAGATCCTGGGCTGCCTTGGTAAAGGACAGATTCCTGGCTGCAGAATAGAATACTTTTAGTCTGAAGTCTGGCATAGTTCTGTCCCTCTGAAACAGTCCTGTTTAGACAGGTCAGGCTGTTGTAATCATGGCGTTTTGTGGCCCCGCTGCCATTATCGCGGCCTCATAACATACAGCCTAATCAGCATGCATGCATTCATTCATTCACATTAACCTGCATGCACCTTAACCTGCATGCAATTTTACCTTTATGTATGCACCTTAAACCTGCATGCAATTTTACCTGTATGCATACACCTTAACCCGCATGTATGCAGCTTAAGCTTTATGCAGACAAAGCCGGGCCCATGGCATTACTTACAAGGTGACTTGCTTATGCGCAGCGTATTTTTTGAAATTGCCTTGCATGGTACCTGGCAGTAATGAGCTGGTCTGGGCATACATGTTATTCCCTGACAGTAGCATTTCAAGCATAGCACAGAGACCATGGCGTATATGAACATCAGTAACTGTTCAGCCTGACAACATAAAGCATAAGTTGGGGACACCTGAGGTGATGATGCAGTTGCCGATGGACGGGATGGGGGTTGGACAGTCTGGCTGAAATCGCATGTATGCCTTATTTGCAGGCTGCTCAAGCCTGCTTTTGTTGCGCTTAAACAGGTCGGGGGGCACTTACTGTTGATGACTGCCATGGGCAGTTGTAACAACTTATGTGCTGTTATGGGGGGCAGGGCAGCATTTTCAGGGGCCTGAGATCGGTGATTTTCAGGGATTTTGCTTGCATTTGAGCCCCTTAAATGGTATAAATTGAGCCACTTTGGACTGCATATCATTTCCTGTGTTCTGTACAGGCTTCAGTTCGGAGGATGGTGGCTCAAATGACCCGCTGTACGGGACTGTCTGTGATTCATCCCGTAAGTCATTGCCACTACGTCATCGCCCGATGGCGTGCAGGCAGATTTCCTGTTTTCTGACCAGCTGCAAGACCGCAGGCGTCAGAGACATTAAAGTTGCCCTGCAAATCAGGTGCAACTTTTAAAAGAAGCCCCAGTATCGGGGCTTTTTTATTTCCAAAAATCCACTCAGCAGTCTTTCAGGCACATCTTTTCTTCCTTAATTTCAGACTTCATGCACTTTACCGGCACAGTGTTCTTTATGCCTGTAACAGTGCTGTCTGTTTTAAAGCCGCTCAGGCTCAAGCAGTGGATCGGACCAGGGTGAGCATTTGCCTTGTCATGGAAAGATTTCCGGTTAAGTACGGATTGCATCCGGCTGAATGCCGGGACGGGAGCAGAGGCTGCGACGTTTTCAGCCCTGCAGTGAGGGTAAGTCGGAAACTGTGTCTCAGTGATAAAGGACAGTGGTAGATTTCGGCGCAGACCCTGTTTTTTAAGAGGTATTAATGGCTGGAAGTTTAGAGCAGAAGCTTCAGGAGCTCATCGAGCCAATAGTCCAATCATATGGCATGGAGCTGTGGGGACTACGTTATCGTGCCGGTAGAAATACCGCACATTTGCAGATTTTTGTAGAAGGCAAAGACGGTGTAGATGCCGATGCCTGTGGTGAAATCACCAACACGCTGTCACCCCTGCTGGACACAGCTGATTTAATTGATCCGGCCTATATTCTGGAAGTTTCGTCACCTGGTATGGATCGCATTCTTTTTACCAGGGAGCAGCTGGCTGCCAGTACAGGTCAGGAGGTCACAGTTTCTTTAAAGATTGCCTCCGAAGGGCGCAGAAAGATTGAGGGCAAACTGTTAAGTGTTGCCGAGGACGGAAGCTTTACCGTCATGGACAAGAATGCCAACAGCGAGTTTGTAATCGCTTTTGAGAATGTTTCAGTGGCACGTATTGTCCCGGATTTTTCAGCATTAATTTAGGAGAGATGCTAAGGCATCATCAAAGAGGTTATACCAGATGGGTAAGGAAATCATTGCGATAGCCGAGGCGCTCTCCAATGAGAGAGCAATTCCAAAGGAGAAGATTTACGAGGCTTTGGAAACTGCTTTGGCAACAGCCACCAAGAAGAAGTACACAGTAGATATTGATGTACGCGTTGAGATTGACCATAAGGAAGGCAATTACACCACCTTCCGTCGCTGGGTAGTAGTGGACACCGACGGTCCGCTGGCCAACCCTGCTCAGGAAATCTCCCTGGCTGCCGCCCGTGAAGAATATCCAAACATTGCTGAGGGTGACATCGTTGAGGATGAAATCCCTTCAGTAACTTTTGACCGTATCACCATTCAGACTGCCAAGCAGGTTCTTTCCCAGAAAGTTAAGAATGCCGAGCGTGAGCAGCTTATTGCCGAGCAGCGCGATCGCCTTGGTCACGTTGTAAACGCTACTGTAAAGCGTCCTGGCCGTGAGTTCATGATTCTTGATCTGGGTAATGGTGCTGACGGTATTCTGCGCCGTGATCAGATGATCCCTCACGAGACCTTTGGCCGTGGCGATCGTATCCGCGTTCTGTTAATTGACATCAAGCCTGAGGGCAAGGGTCCACAGCTGGTATGTTCACGTACTGCTCCTGAGTTCCTTGCTGAGCTGTTCCGCATTGAGGTTCCTGAGATTGGTCAGGACGTCATTGAGATCATGGGCGTCGCCCGTGACCCAGGCTCACGTGCCAAGATTTCCGTACGCTCCAAGGACAAGCGCATTGACCCACGCGGTGCGTGTATCGGTATGCGCGGTGCCCGTGTAATGGCCGTTTCTAATGAGCTTTCCGGTGAGCGCATTGATATCGTTCTGTGGGATGAAAACCTCGCCCAGTACGTTACCAATGCCATGGAGCCGGCTGAGGTTTCCCGTATCGTTATTAACGATGAAAGCCACAGCATTGATCTGGCTGTTGCTGACGACAATCTGGCTCTGGCCATTGGCCGTAATGGTCAGAATGTACGTCTGGCCTCCCAGGTTCTGGGCTGGAATCTTCAGGTTAAGGCTGAGAGCGACATGGATCGCGAGCTTGCTGAGGAAGCTGCTCAGATCGTCAAGTTCTTTGTTGAGAATCTCGACATTGACGAGGAGTTCGCTCAGGTTCTGGCCGATGCCGGCTTCCACACTCTTGAGGAAGTTGCCTACGTTCCAGCTGAAGAGTTCCTTGAGATTGAGGGACTGGACGAGGAGCTGGTCAAGGCTCTGCAGGATAACGCCCGTAAGGCAATTGCCGCTCATGAGGACGAGCTCAAGAGACAGGGTGCAGACGAATTAATCAAGGTTCCAGGTATTGATACCGAGCTGGCCATTGCTCTGGTTGGCAAGGGTATTAAGACCATGGAAGATCTGGCTGAGCAGGCCATCGATGACCTTCTCGATCTGGGTATCGATGAGCAGCGTGCCGGCGATATCATCATGAACGCCCGCAATCTTACCTGGTTTAAGGATGAGAGCACCAACGGTGAGTCTCAGGAAGAGCCTCAGACCGATGCAGCTCAACAGTAAAGGGGAAAGTAACATATGGTAGATGAGACCAAAACCACTGAGGAAAAGTCTCCTAAGCGCATGTCTTTAAATCGTTCTGCCCACTCAACTGTTAAGGTGCAGGATTCCACCGGCAAGCGTAAGGTTGTACAGGTTGTTCACAAGAAAAAGCTGAATTTCGACGCTGAGCAGCTGCGCAAGGAGCAGGAAGAGAAAGAGCGTCTTGAGGCAGAGGCCGCAGCAAAGGCCAAGGCCGCAGCTGAAGCCGAGGCCAAAGCCAGGGCTGAAGCTGAAGCCAAAGCCAGGGAAGAGGCAAAGGCCAAGGCTGCTGCTGATGCTGCTGCCCGCGCTGAGGCCGAGGCCAGGGCCAAAGCTGCCGCTCAGGCTGCAGCAGCTGCCAATGCTGAAAAGGCTCAGGACAAGAACCGCGTAGAGGAAGACGCTGAGACTGCCAAGTTAAAGCGTGCTCAGGAAGAAGAGCAGGCCCGCAAGCTTGAGCTTGAGACTGCACGTCAGGCCGAAGAGGCCCGTCGCCTTGCTGAGGAAAATGAAGAGCGCTGGGCTGCTGAAGAAGAAGAGCGTCGTCGTATTAATGAGTCTGACGGCTTAAGCACCGCTTCTGTTTACGTTCGTGAGGCTGAGGCCCGTCAGGAGCGTGAAGAAGAGAACCGTGGCCGTCACCGTACCAGTGACCGCACTGGCGGCAAGACTGTTACCAAGAAGCGCGAAGACAGCGACACTTCCGGATTTGCAGGCCGTGGTGGCCGTACAGGCAAGAAGGTACAGACCCGCAATCAGCGTTCTGTAAGCGGCGCAGCCAAGGCTAACCAGCAGCAGCATGGCTTCAACCGTCCAGTTGCACCTGTATCACGTGAAGTTATTCTGGGCGAGACCATTACTGTTGCCGAGCTGGCTCAGAAGATGGCCGTTAAGAGCGCCGAGGTTATCAAGTGCCTGATGAAGCTGGGCGAAATGGTAACCATCAACCAGGTTATTGATCAGGGTACCGCTCAGATCGTTGTTGAGGAAATGGGCCACAAGGCTGTTCTGCGTAAGGAGAACGAGCTTGAGGAGTCCCTGCTCGCCGATCGTCAGGTTGACGCCAAGGCTCAGCCACGTGCTCCTGTTGTTACCATCATGGGTCACGTTGACCATGGTAAGACCTCTCTGCTGGACTTCATCCGCAAGTCCAAGGTAGCTGCCGGTGAAGCCGGTGGTATTACCCAGCGTATTGGTGCTTACCACGTTGATACCCGTGGTTCAGGTATTACCTTCCTTGATACCCCAGGTCACGCCGCCTTTACCGCAATGCGTGCCCGTGGTGCTCAGGTAACCGACATCGTAGTTCTGGTAGTAGCTGCTGACGACGGCGTAATGCCTCAGACTCTGGAAGCTATCCAGCACGCCAACGCCGCCAAGGTTCCTTTAATCGTGGCTATTAACAAGATTGATAAGCCAGGTGCCGAGCCTATGCGCGTTACCAACGAGCTTATTCAGCATGGCGTTATCCCTGAGTCCATGGGTGGCGAGGTGCAGTTCGTTGAGGTATCCGCCAAGACTGGTCAGGGCGTTGATGAGTTATTAGAAGCCATTCTGTTACAGTCTGAGGTTCTTGAGCTGACTGCCGTAGCTGAAGGCCTGGCTTCTGGTGTTGTTATCGAGTCCCGTCTTGATAAGGGCCGTGGTCCTGTTGCCTCCGTACTGGTACGTGAGGGTACTCTGCACAAGGGTGACGTGGTTCTGTGTGGTCTTGAGTATGGCCGTGTACGTTCCTTACGTAATGAAAAGGGTCAGAACCTCGACGATGCCGGTCCATCCGTACCTGTTGAGATCTTCGGTCTGTCTGGTGTTCCTGATGCCGGTGACGAAGTTACCGTAGTACGTGACGAAAAGAAGGCCCGTGAAGTTGCTCTGTTCCGTCAGGGCAAGTTCCGTGAACTCAAGATTGCCAAGCAGCAGAAGGCCAAACTTGAGAACATGTTCAAGGACAACCAGGCTTCCGAGCTCAATGTTGTGCTTAAGGCCGATACTCAGGGCTCTGTTGAGGCTATCTCTGATGCTCTTAACAAGCTGGCTACTGACGAGGTTAAGGTTAATATCATCGGCTCAGGTGTTGGTGGTATTACCGAAACTGACGCCACTCTGGCTACCGCATCCTCCGCAATTATCGTGGGCTTCAACGTCCGTGCTGATGCTCCAGCCCGCCGCGTAATTGAGACTGAGGGTGTTGACCTGCACTACTACAGTGTTATTTACGACCTCATCGATGACGTTAAGAGCGCCATGTCAGGTATGCTCAAGGCTGAAGTTCAGCAGCGCATTATCGGTCTTGCTGATGTGCGTGAAGTATTCCGTCATCCAAAGTTCGGCTTCATCGCTGGCTGTATGGTTACCGAAGGCGTGGTCAAGCGTTCCGCTCCAATCCGCGTGCTGCGTGACAACGTTGTTATCTACGAAGGCGAGCTCGATTCCCTGCGTCGCTTCAAGGATGACGTCAGCGAGGTCAAGAACGGCAACGAGTGCGGTATCTGCGTTAAGAACTACCAGGACGTACGCGTTGGAGACCAGATCGAAGTGTTCGAGAACGTCGAGGTCAAGCGTACTCTGTAGTTACGCTTTACCAGCCCCTGAGGCAGCATAGTACTGCAGCGCAATGTGCTGCAGTCACTGCCGCCAGATGGAGCACGTGGGGCTGCTGTGCCTCCGCCCAAAAACTCATACCCATATGGCTTAATGAGTTGGCAGGGCAGCAGGTGCAGTCAGCCCCTTTCATGAAAAAGGCTTCATGCTTTAGATAAGGATGAGGCTTTTTTTGTATTTCCGGCCCCTCTGCACGCAGAGCAGACGCACCAGCTGCGCCTGACGGCCGTGATGCCTGATAAGGGTCATAAAGCTCAGGGCAGGCACGTACACCGCCTCAGCCCGTATTATGCTGCTGTGCATCCTGCAAGCCTGCACCTGCAGCTTAGCATCCTGCAATTCTGCTGCTGCAGCTGACCTGCATGCTACTTAGCAGCATACATCATGCAGTGGCTCAACATGCAGCTGAGCATCAGGCTAAGCCCAACCCAGGGGCTGTCCTGAGTACTGCAGAGCATGTAAGCAGCAGGGCCAGCCACAGGCTGGCAATGCTCAAGTGCATGAGCCTTGCGGCTAATTGCTGGTTTAACAGCGTGAAATGACCGGAAACAGGCCCGTAACCACTAATACACCAACGTAGGACTACGTGGGTCGTGGAGAAAAGCTTATGGCAAAAAGTTATGGACGCAATGAGCGTATTGCCTCTTCGTTATTACGTGAGGCTTCACGCATTCTTGCAACTGAAATTAAGGATCCGCGCATTCAGATGGCCACAGTGACTGAGGTCCGTGTTGCCCCTGATCTGCGTAATGCAACCATTTTCGTATCCTTCATTGATGACAGTGAGGACAAGGTCAGCGAGGCCATGCAGGTGCTCGATAAGGCCAGGGGCTATATCCGCTCTACCATGGCCTCCCGCCTGAAGATGCGCTACATGCCTAAAATCACTTTCAGCTTTGATACCCTGATTAAGGAAAGCATGCGTATCGATGCCCTTATTGCCAGGGGGCTTGGTGATTCAGATGAGCCAGGCCTCAGGGTAGATGAGGACTACGACGATCCTGATTATGACAATGATCAGGATGATGACAGCAACAGCAACAGGGCTGATGACGGCAACTCTGACAAAGACACTTTATAAATCTTTTGAAGAGAGCAAAACTCAGCTGTCATAGCAAGTTTGAAGAAATTTCCAGCTACTGAGAAAAAGTTCTTAAACCTGGATTTTTCGCTGCATTTCAATGAAAAAACCCTCCTTTCTGTACAGATCGGAGGGTTTTTTGTTGATTATTGCTGATTTTTGGGGTTTCATTTTTTGCTTTTATGTATCTATGGGGCGGGCAAAAAATAAAAGGCCTGAGCCTTTTGAATCCTGATGGCGGATGGAGTGAGATTCGAACTCACGGAGGACGCAAATCCTCGACGGTTTTCAAGACCGTTGCATTCAACCGCTCTGCCATCCATCCGCATCGGTTTTGCGCACATTATACCTGGTTTTAACTGATATGCAAGAAAAACAGGTAAAAAGGGTTCACCGCGCCTGCATACAGGCTTTTGTCGGGGATTTACCGTCCACTATGTCTCGTTTAAGGAGTGAGTCAGATGTAGCACCTGTGCCTGGGGCTGCGGCAGTGCCTGTGCCCTGAGTCTGTGGCAGAACCTGTGGCTGAATCTGCGGCAGAGCCTGTGACTGAGTCTGCAGCAGCACCTGTGCCCTGACTGATCACAGGATAAAGCACAGCAGTATGCAGTGGGCAGGCTCTCATTTAGATTTGTGCGCCTGGTTTGAGGGCTCAGCATGGAGATGCAGCTTCAGCTGCATTTTTACTCAGGGCAGGGCGGGGCAGGGCAGGATGGGCTTTGTTGCTGAAAGTCATCAGTGTTGCCGCCATGTGGTTTGCAGCCAGGGGGTATAGCGGCTGACGTTGTCGATGGATTGCAGCTAATTGGGGCATCTGGCACTGATGTTTATGAATGTGAGGACTGTTGCTGTCATTTGGAGATCAATTTTGGAGAGGTGGTGAGAGCTGTATCTCAGAAATTTGGGGGATATTGCTCACATTATGATGGTTTTGCTGCACTGTTTTTGAAGCGTAATTTTAGAGTCGATCTGGGGGAAATTGAGTGTCAATGATGCTCTGTGCGGAAATATTTAGATTCTCTATTCTGATAAATATAATGTTTGACTTTATTTTGTCCTGGCGAGGGCGTGATTTTTGACTTAATTTTGATCTTGAAAAACCGCGTCCAAATTGGTGCGATAATTTTCATTTATGGTGCTTAATTCAGGAATTATGGGGCCTGATTCATATTTTTATTGCCCCATAGGGGCGGGGCGCGTAAATTATCACCATCGACTTCAATCTTGCAATTAAACAGGAGACTTTCCATGTCTTATTCACAGCAGGTTTTCTCTGAGCTTTCCGCTCGTTACTCCTATCAGCCAGAATTCTTACAGGCCGTTGAAGAGGTATTAGGTACCTTACAGCCTGCTCTCGACAAGAATCCTGCCTACCAGAAGAATAAGATCCTGGAGCGCATCGTTCAGCCTGAGCGTGTTATCCACTTCCTTGTACAATGGGTTGATGACAAGGGTGAGATTCAGGTAAACCGTGGCTACCGTGTTCAGTTCAACTCTGCTATCGGTCCTTACAAGGGCGGCCTGCGTTTCCACCCAACCGTTAACGAGGGCGTATTAAAGTTCTTAGGCTTTGAGCAGATCTTCAAGAACTCCTTAACCGGTACCCCTATCGGCGGCGGCAAGGGCGGTTCCGACTTCGATCCTAAGGGCAAGTCTGACAACGAAGTTATGCGTTTCTGTCAGGCCTTTATGGTTCAGCTCTATCGCTATATCGGCAACACTATTGACGTACCAGCTGGTGACATCGGTGTAGGCGGCCGTGAGATTGGTTACCTGTACGGTGCATACAAGCGCATCACCACCTCCTACGAGGGTGTATTAACCGGTAAGGGTCTCAACTGGGGTGGTTCCCTGGCCCGTACTGAGGCTACCGGTTACGGTACTGTTTACTTCGCTCAGGAAATGCTCAAGGAGCGTGGTGACTCTCTTGAGGGCAAGGTCTGTGCTGTTTCCGGTGCCGGTAACGTATCCATCTACTGTTGTGAGAAGCTCTACCAGGTAGGTGCCAAGCCAGTAACCGTATCTGACTCCCGTGGTTCCATTTACGACACCAATGGTATCAACGTTCACATCTTAAAGCAGGTCAAGGAAGTTGAGCGCGCCTCCTTAACCCGTTACGCTGAGCTGGTTCCAACCGCCAAGTATGTTCCTGTTTCTGAGTATCCAGAGGGCAGACACTTTGTATGGACCGTTCCATGTGATGCTGCATTCCCATGTGCCACCCAGAACGAGCTCTTCCTCGAAGATGCCAAGACCTTATTAAGCAACGGCTGTAAGTGTGTTGCTGAAGGCGCCAACATGCCATCCACCATCGATGCCATCAACGCTTTCCTTGCTGCCAAGATTGCCTACGGCCCAGCCAAGGCTGCCAACGCCGGTGGTGTAGCTACCTCCCAGCTTGAGATGGAGCAGAACGCCTCCATGACTTCCTGGTCATTCGAGAAGGTTGACTCCAAGCTGCACGAGATTATGGTTAACATCCACCGTAATGCTGCTGAAACTGCCCGTGAGTTCGGTGAAGAGGGTAACCTGGTATTAGGTGCCAACATCGCCGGCTTCCGTAAGGTAGCTGACGCAATGATTGCTCAGGGTGTACTCTAATCAGCCATATTCAGCTGACCTGATCAGCTGAGCAAAAGATTGAAGCGAGGGCTCGGGCCACCGGAAACTTTCCGGCAGCCTGGGCTCTTAGCTTTTCAAGGGCTGACCAGCAGCCATAATGGCTTCTAACGTCCAATCCTTTCCTGTCCAGTCACATCTCATCTCATCTCATCTAATCTAATATAATCCAATCCAATCCAATCCAATTCATCGTGCCCCTTCCCATCCCGTCATATACCATTTCATCCCATATGATTTAGTCATATCACGTCATTCACTACGCCTTGCACATCACATACTTCACTGCGCCCAGCGCATCACATCCTTCAGTCCTGCCAGCACAGCACATTAAATTCAGAAATTTATTCAGCTCTCTCGCTTGCATCAAATCCATGCTGAGACAGTATTTTCCAATAACGCCTTGACCAGTCCAATGCTGCCTTACTATAAGTTCATTACCCGATGCATGCCATAATCAGTAAATCTCTGTAAATTACTTTATAAAGTGTCATTCAGGTTTGCGTGTCAGAGTTCTTTACTTCTGAATTGGCAGGTTGAGGCGATTAATCGCGACAAGAGTGCGTGTTTCAGTTATTAAATTTCGCAGGCAGCTGCTCCTCCCAGTTTTTCCATGGCTTGCAAGGCATTACCAGTGATGGCCTGCTGCAAAGCGTATAGCGTTTTACATGGGTATTGGGAGGTGCCTTGCGACTGCTCGTACATTTCCGAAATTTCTTTGATTCCGTTAGCTCTTGTTTTATCGTCTGTGCTTTTAGCCCGGCTGTTTG
The DNA here is from genome assembly GCF_023050955.1 of Anaerobiospirillum sp. NML120511. Taxonomy (NCBI): domain Bacteria; kingdom Pseudomonadati; phylum Pseudomonadota; class Gammaproteobacteria; order Aeromonadales; family Succinivibrionaceae; genus Anaerobiospirillum; species Anaerobiospirillum sp. NML120511. The sequence goes on along the minus strand of NZ_JALKIK010000004.1, from coordinate 99,269 downwards.
CAGGCGTGTTCATCTAATTATGGCGATCCCTGTAATATCCAAATTTCCTGTCAGCTGACGGGGAGTTACTTCAGTCCTTTTGCTTGCTTCATCTGCAGTGGCCTGGGGCTGTTCGTAGTGATTTGCTGGGGGCAAGGGTCAGTAGTAGCGTGTCATGGTGATGGGCGAAGCTGACGGGGACGAGGCATGGATATGGCTATGGATATGGCTATGGATATGGGGTATGGGTGATGTTTAGGGTTAGTGGAATTTCGGATGCTGATGAGGGAAGCTGGCAGTACTTTCTACAGGTACTTTTGGTGGGGGAGTGTCTTTTCTTATAGATAGGAATATGTGTATATTCGGTCTGTATCAAGTCCGCACTGTAGATGCTCATGTTTTCCTGGATGCCGGTGGTACGTGGTTTAGCTTATGCTTCGCGCAATTTGTTTTGTGGTGGTACTTTTTGATTAGGGGGCTGAAACTTTTTATGAATTTATACAGGTGAATCTGATTTGCAAGATGCAAATATTTTTCATCTGTTTTGCGCAAAGCGGCATTCCTGCGTGGTGGGTCATTATGGGTACATGATCAAGCTCACTATAACAATCTATAGATGTAGCTTTAATTTTTTTGTGATGCTATAAATAGCTAATCATTATTCGTCAAATTACATGGAAAGCTGTATCAATAACACCTCATAAGCAGATGATACAGCAGGCGCAGTATACCTGCGCATTGTGGCAAATCGTTATAAATACGGTGTTTTTGAAAAGCTAATTTGATTTGTTGCATCAGTAAGGCGCATTGTCTGATCGCATGTTTACTTGTAGACAAGTGCTTTGCTGAACATTTCAGTACGTGCAAATCAAACATGTTCTCTGATACCTGTCAAAGCAGGGTACAGAAGATTTCTGGAACATGCCGGTTCATTGAAGAGCCGGTGAACACCTGGAGCAATTTCTGAAAGTAACAGCGGTGTGGTCCCCTTGTATATCATGCCGTGTCTGGCTCCATAGAGCCCTGCCTCCTGACATGCGCAACTGTGCGGGTGTGGGGAGTGGCTGATATGGAGGTCCTTATGCAGCTTATGCATTCAGGCATAGTTGAGCTGTTTTTGGACAGACAAATCCGTATACAGCAGTTTTATGTAACAGGCATGCAGGTCTGGAATTTCCTGGTGCCTGCCAGTCCCTGCCTGTCAGGGACCAAATTACAGTCGCGAGGACTGTGAGTATTTTGCATGACTAATTCATGCTGCGATTGAGCGCTCTGACTGGTTACAGCAGCGCATCTGTCAGACAGACAAAAGGCAGATCTTCATTTCTTTTTTCCCTTTTCTACGCACCATGGGACAGGTAAGCCTGCATCCCACGATTTTTGCCATGCCTGCAATGTACAGGCACGGTCGCCCTGTTGCACCCCAAAAGTTTCTGGTGCTGGTGTTAAATGGCTTAAATATCAGAAAAGGGAGGTATTAAATGACTGATACGTCAAATTGAAAGAGCATCAGCTGGTGCTGCCTAAGCGTGATTTTCATGCTGGTCAGACATGCTTCAATGTGCTGATGTTCTGTTGTTTTTTGCTTTTAATTTTGCTGGTGCCTGAAGTTTATTGATTGTGCGCGCCGCAACCTGATGCCTGACCTGGCAAGGAGCTTTATCGTTCTGGTAATTCCTGCTGGCAACAAAAGTTTGCATTCATGCAGGCCTCAATACGCGGGACAGGCATGCTCTGGCAACGGCCCGGAGCGCTGCGCTACAGTCGCGGCTCCGTTTTGAGTTCGGGGCGCGGTATGACCAGGTAAGGCCAGGTGCGCTTTTCTTTATTTACTTTACTTTGCTTTTTGGCTGGCAGGATGGTCTTTTCGGTACCTGGTGATTAAACAGCTTGCCGGTAAGGGCCAAAGGTCAAAAGGTTTCTTTAATTTTGTAGAAAGGATTTCTGCAGATATATCAGGCTGCTGTCTGATGTGCGGCATCTGTCTCCTGTCTCAGTTTGTTTTCATACAGGAGAGGAGGACGCAGATCTTTCAGAGAGCATGTCCTGATTCCCTTTATTTATTACTGTGTGGTGGGAGCTTCTGCAGTTAAGGCTGTGCCTTGCGCACAGTTATTTTGTTGTGATCAACTATTCTGGATTGTCGTTATGAGTTGGTATTTCAGGCTTCCTATCAAGGTAAAGCTTTTGCTGAGCTTCAGCTGTCTTATTATCCTCACCCTCACCATTACTGGTTCAGCTCTTGTTTCCATGAAAAGGTCTCAGGAAGTAGCTACATACGTGCACTGGACCCTTGAGGAGCGTTATCAGCGAATCAGCCGTGTTAACGATGCCGGACGTAAGCTGCAGAAGTCACTGTTTATTTTCTGTTCTGCCAAGGAGTACGGCTTTAAGGCTCCTACCGTACAGGAAATGACTACCATGGCCAGCAATTTCAGACGTTATGCTGATGCTCTGGTTCCTGGCAGCTACCCAAATGAAATTGGCGGAATTAAGCGTGATGCTGCCAAACTGCTTGATATTCTTGAGCAGCGTGTAGTTCCTCTCGTGCGCGATGATAAGGGCCGTGAGGCTATCTTCGTCTATGCCAATGAGCTGGTGCCTGTTTTTTCTGATATGGAAGCCAAGTTCCAGTACCTTAGCAATGGTTTCTTTACTGAAGTATTCCGTCAGGTGGACAGCATTGCAGAGGACACTCCTGTATATATTGTTCTGGCAATCAGTGTTCTGGCTGTAATCTTTTCCCTGATTATTGCCATGATGACCTCCTCTTATATCAAGAGCGCTGTATTCATGGTAATTCAGGATCTCAAGCGTCTTGAGGAGCAGGACTTTTCTGTTCCGGCTCAGAGCAAGTACAACGATGAATTTGGTTACCTCACCAGATCCCTTGAGAGTCTGCGAGTCAATCTGTCGAGTGATATCAATAATCTGGTTAATCTTGCAGATAACCTTGCAGAGGAAATGCATCATGCCAGCGCTCTGGCCGAGCGTCTTGAGCAACATGCTGCCGAAACCGAAAATCGCTCTATCACAGTAGCAGCAGCGGCCAATCAGATGGTAGCTACCACTGAAGAAATTGCCAAGAACTGCGATCGGGCTGCTTCCATTGCCCAGACCTCTGCAGATAAGACTGCTGAGGGTATGACCAAGGCCAAGGAATCCATTAATGCCATTTATGAGCAGTCTGAAATTACCAAGACCAATGGAAAGCAGATTGAGGAGGTGGTTAACCAGTCACGCAGCATTAACAGCATTGTAAATACCATTGATGAGATTGCTGCCCAGACCAATCTGCTGGCTCTTAACGCTGCCATTGAGGCTGCCCGTGCCGGTGAGGCTGGTCGTGGTTTTGCCGTGGTTGCCGATGAAGTTCGTGCTCTGGCCAGCCGTACCAGCTCCTCTACCAGTGAGATTACCGACAAGGTGGATCGCATGGTAAACGTAGCCAATGAGGCCAATGATTCCATGGGCCGCTCTGTTACTGGCATTACTGCACTTGCTGAAAACACCTCTGTGCTTGACCACGTCTTAAATGACATTCTCAATAACGTACAGAATGTAAACAACCAGATCTCTCAGATTGCTGCCTCAGCTGAAGAGCAGAGCACTTCAAGCAACGAAATTTCCGCTTCCATGCAGGAACTGACCAACACCACCAGGGATGTGGCCAAGATTGCTGAGGAAACCAGCGAACTGGTTAACAACTCATTCAATCAGATTGAGAGCTTCAAGGCGCTGATCGGCCGCTTCAAGCTGTAAGGGCCGACAGTGGGCTCAGTTACGTCACAGCCTGGCTGAGCCAGATCCCGGCGCCAGCTGTGAGCAGGTGCAAGGTTGCAGACGGCCGCTCTCCGGCCTTGCAGGCAGCGCTCAGAGCGGGGCGCCGCAGGCCCTGTGTCCTGTTATTTATTAAAGATTAACTTTCACCTGAGAGCCCATAAATATGGGCTCTTTTTTGTCCTTTGACTTTGACCGGACCCTGAAAAAACAAAAGGTCACCATGGAGGTGACCTTCAGTGTTTCGGGCCGGGCAGCCGCCTGGAGCAGCCGGAAAGCCGCCTTGTGCGGCGGGGCCGGGCTGCCTCCTGGGGCTGACTGGCTGCCGCCCTGCGCGGCCGGGCGGCATTCTGGCGTGGACAGGCTGCACGTGGCGCACCCTGGGCAGCGCGGCATGCTGCCGGAGCTGCAGTTGCTGCGTCGGGATTAGATCTTGTCCAGGCCCAGTACTTCGTTCATGTTGTACAGGGCTGGCTTGCGGCCAGTAACCCACTTGGCGGCGCGGATAGCGCCACGGGCAAAGGTGGCACGTGAGGTAGCTACGTGCTCGATGCCAACCTGCTCGCCGTCGGTCAGGAACAGGGCCTTGTGCTCGCCTACCACGTCGCCGCCACGAATGGAGCTGATGCCTATGGTGCCGTACTGTCTTTCACCGGTAAAGCCATTGCGGCCTGCAACCATGACGTCCTTGAGCTTGACGCCACGGGCTTCAGCAGCAGCCTCACCCATGGCAAGTGCGGTGCCGGAAGGCGCATCTACCTTGTAGCGGTGGTGGGCCTCAAAGATTTCAATGTCAGCATCCTGCATGATGGCAGCGGTCTTCTTAATTAAGGCCAGAATGACATTCACGCCTACGGAGAAGTTGGCGGCAAATACTACAGGAACAGCGCTGGCAGCTGAGTTGATACGGCTCTTTTCCTCATCTGTAAAGCCAGTGGTACCCAGCACTACGGAGCAGCCGTTTTCACGGGCATACTGCAGAACCTTTAAGGAGCAGTCAGGACGAGAGAAGTCGATGAAAACATCAGGAGCAGCGGTGAGCTTCTCTACTGAGTCGACCAGTTCACCATTAAAACCGAGAGGAATCTGAGAGTCACTCCTGGAGATTCCGGAAACAACCTTATATCCTTCCAGTCCCTGGCAGCATTCAAAAATAGCGTGTCCCATGCGGCCTGAAATACCGACGATGCAGACTTTCAGCATATAGAGTACTCCTTTACGTAGACATTTAGATGGCGAACTTTCTCGTCTGTTTTGGTAAATCCATGCTTGAGATAAAAGCGTATGCCTGAGGTATTCATAGGCTCAACACACAGCTTGATCCTTGAGCAGTGGTTGAGATAGCAAACTGTTTCACAGGTAAGCAGCAGAGCGGATGCCAGTCCCTTTCTCATATGGGGAGGGTCAATATACAGGGCATTGATATAGGCTTCTCTGAACTCAGGAATCTGAGCTCCAAGAAAGCCCATAACCCGGCTGTCGTCTTTTCTGTCAACAGCTACCAGTATGGTGTATTTGCCCGAGCGAAAACGCTGGGTCCATACTCTGGTAAGCTCGGGCAGGGTGTAACCTGGTCCTTCAAGTCGGCGCTCAAAAGGAATGGAACGCATCTCTACAGCGGTAAAGAGGGCCACATCTTCCTTGCGGGCAGGGCGTATGTTCCAGAAGCGTCCCTGGGTATTACTGGTTACGTCTCTGTCAGCTGTGATCATTGAGTTCCTGCTGATGTCCAAATCACTTTCCTTGCCTGGTGCACTGTATTTACAGTTCCGTTCTGAATATGCAGCCAGATTGAGGATCCTGGCATGCTGCACAGCAGTTGCTGTCTTTCAGGCAAGTTCTATTGTAAAAATTTTTCCCCAAAATGTCTCAAAAATGCCGTTCAGCCCTTAACTTATAAGAATACTGAGCCCTTTTGGTGCAAAAACAGCAAAGCCTTACTGCCCGGTAACGGACAGTAAGGCTTTGTCATCTTCAGGTACGTGAGGTCAGGCTGGCGCTCAATGGGCCTGTGGGGGCCTTATTTAGCCCTGAGGTTCCTTATGGACCCTGCATCTCATTATGGAGGGGGCTGCTGTGCCTTATGTGGGCCCTGAGGTTACTTATGGAGCCTGCATCTCATTATGGAGGGGGCTGCTGTGCCTTATTGAGCCCTGAGGTTCCTTATGGGGCTGCCTGAGTATTCAGGGGGCTGAGAGCAACAGGTCAGAGAGTTTCGTTGAGCAGCTCGTAGGCACTGCGGCGGGTGGTTTCGGTAATGACCGATCCTCCAATCATGCGGGAGATTTCCTCGATACGTCCCTCGCTGTCGAGCATGGTTATGGTGGAGTTAACTCCGCCCTGCTCATTGAATTTGGCCACTACAAACTGGGTGTGAGCCTTTGCCGCTACCTGAGGCAGGTGGGTTACGGTAATGACCTGAACGTACTGCCCCAGCTCCTGAAGCAGGTCGCCTACAGCTGAGGCGGTGCGTCCGGAGATACCGGTGTCGACCTCATCAAAAATCAGAGTAGGGGTGGATTTGACTGAGGCTGTCAGCACCTCAATGGCCAGGGCAAGGCGTGAGAGCTCACCGCCTGAGGCAACAGCGGCCAGAGGGCGCAAGTCCTGTCCCAGGTTTGCTGAGAACATAAAGCACAGCTCGTCACGGCCCCCCAGGCGAGGACGACCCTCCTCATCACGGCGAATCTGAATGTCAAAGCGGGCATCAGGCATGGCAAGAGTGGTGATCTTGCCTGAGATGCTGGCTGAGAGCTCAGCTGCGGCTTTTATACGGGCCTCGGACAGACGTGAGGCTGCAGCTTCATATTCTGCACGGGCCTTGCGCACTTCTTCTGTCATGGCAGTGATGCGGTCTTTAAGTCCAAGGAACTCAGTTACCTTGCGCTCAATACGATCGCTCATCAGATAGAGCTCACGTGGCAGACAGGAGAAACGGCGGGCCAGGTCATGAGCCTTGCTCATCTTGCCCTCGAGCTCATTGGTGCTCATTTCCATGCCCTGGGATGCCAGATCCTCGGCAATGCTGGTGCCTTCTTCAAGATGGAGAATGGCCGACTCAATATTTTCCATAATGCGGGAAATATCAGGGTCAAAGGCTTTGACCTTGTCCATTTCCATGAGGCGCTCACGCAATATGCTTACTACATTGGAATCGCCACCTTCTACTATGGCCCGGAACTGAGCCAGGATATAGCTGAACTGAGCCTGATGCATGGCACGGTCAAACATGGCCTCAAGGTTTTCATAATCACCCTCCTGAAAATCAAGGCGGCGTAATTCCTCAAGGTCATAGCGATCCTGACGGTAGGTAGCAGCTCCCTGCTTTTGCAGATCAGAGAGTTTTACCAGGTCCTGGCGCAGCTTCTGGTAATTGTTAAAGGCGGTATTGACCTCATTTACCAGAGGGCGGAGCTTGCCAAAGTTATCTACAGTCTCAAGCTGATGCTTTTCATCCATAAGGCGGACACTGGCGTGCTGACCATGAATGGCAACCAGGTGCTCACCAAGGTCGCGCAGCTGGGTCAGGGTAGCCATATGACCGTTGATATAGGCTTTGGACTTGCCCTCAGCTGTAACCACGCGTCGCAGCACCAGGTCTCCACATATTTCAGCTGTGGACAGCATCTCAAGACCTACAGCCTGGCCGTCAGCCTGGTCACATGTCATGGCGGCTGCCTCAGCCTCAGCAGCTGCAGCCACAGCAGCAGCTGCCGCAGTGTCTGCTGTTTCATCAGCACCTGCCGGGGCATCTGATGCCTGGGCAGTCATGGATAATCCTGCTGATCCTTCAGTGCCAGCAGCAACGGACTCCGGCTCTGGCTGGCCCTGGGCCGGGGCCGGGCCCTGGCCATAAGCCTGTGCCTGGTCGGGCGTGGCTGCATGGCTGTGGTGGGCAAGGGCGTTGAGATCTGCTGGTATGGTGGTCTGAGGTCGGGCATTGGCCGCTGCAGCACGGGCAGCTGCCGATCCGTATGGCACCTTGTCATCAAGAAAGCCGTACTCTCCGAGCAGGCCTATAACGCGGGCATTATTTTCAATGGAGAACTGAGCTGAAACCTCCAGCTGCTTTTCTCCCTGACGGACCATATTGGCGTCAGCCTTTGAGCCCAGCACCAGTCCCAGGGCATCAACCACCAGGGATTTGCCGGCACCTGTCTCACCGGTAATGCAGATCATGCCGGGAGTAAAATCTACTTCGGCCTGAACTGACAGGGCAAGATTGCTCAATTTAAGTTGTTCTAACATGGTTGCTCCGCGATCGGGCTGCTGCGCTGGCTCAGCCCCTTAATGATCGAACAGCCCGCCGGGCTGCAGTGCGCGCCTGCACCCTGCGGTGCAGTGAATGCTAATTCTAATCCGAATCGGCCTTTTTCTGGATTACAAATTTATCATAACCAGGTAAAAAAATATTTAGAGCAGCCCCTTAACTGCAATGCTCCCCTTACCACCAGGCATGCCAGTCAGATGGTTATTACAGCTGCCCATTCAAGCAAGGCTGCCCTCAGCCCACATGCTACAGCCATGGGCGCTGACCTGCTGATAGAGCCGTCCTGTATCCGCTGACCGTACGACAGCCATCTGGATACGCAGGCCACGTTCGTGCGGCTGCCATGGCCAGCCATGGCGGCCGGACTATGCATGCCTTGCCATACCATGGCGGCCGGACTATGCATGCCATGTCATGGCAGCAGGACTATACAGGCTGCAGCTGACAAAGCGGGTAGCAGGCAGGGGCAATGATGGCAGGTGTACAAAACAAAAAGGGATCAGTGGAAACTGATCCCTTTTTGTAGGGGCCTGCATTGCCTTGCTTTGTCCTGGCGTGGACTTTATCTTCGGCAGGCGATTGCCCAGAGCTCTGTCCCAGAGCATGGGCTATGGCTCTGAGCCATGGCTATGGCCTTGGGATTGGCCAGCGTCAGCACCTGCGTCAGTGCCTGCATCAGCGCCTGCGTCAGTCAGAAGTGACGAGGCTCTGGCCCCAGCCCAGTTTCTGGCGCAGGATGCTGTAGTAATCGTAGCCCTCAGGGTGGATAAGCTGCAGCGGGGATTCGTGCTGGCTGACGCATACTACGCACTTGGTGTCGGCACGAATGGTTACCTGGCCGTCGCAGTTGACGTTGACCCACTCAGGGACATCTTCTTTGAACTCAAACTCCACTTCAACATTGCGTTTGCCTGGAAGAATGATAGGGGAGCAGTTGAGTGACTGAGGGAACATTGGGACCAGGGAGAGCACATCAAGGTGCGGCTCGATAATAGGACCGCCAGCTGACAGGGAGTAGGCTGTGGAGCCGGTAGGTGTACCGATAATGATGCCGTCACCTCGCAGGGAGTACATGAAGCTGCCATCAATGGAGACGCGGCAGACAATCATGTGTGCCAGAATGCCTGAATGAATGACTGTTTCATTCATGGCAAGGGACTGACCAATCTGTTCTTCGGCGCCGTCCTCATCACGACGGAAAACACGCACATCAAGGAGCATGCGGTTTTCGATGGTGTAGCGGCCCTCAACAATTCTGTTCAGGGATTTCTCGAGGTTCTGCGGACTGACATCAGTAAGCAGGCCCAGATGACCACGGTTAATGCCCAGCATGGGCACGTTGAAATCGACCATGGAGCGGGCGGCGCCCAGCAGTGAGCCGTCACCGCCCACTACAATGATCAGGTCAGCATCACGGATGCCGCGACGGGAAATGATAGGAATATCGTCGAGGTTAAAGCCTACGGCGGTGTTCTGATCGATATAGGCTTCCACGCCCAGATTTTTGAGCAGCTTGGCTACTTCGGAAATGGCTCCGCCTACAGGTCTGTGATAGACCTTGGAGACGATAATGGCCTTGGAGATCCTTTTATTAGGGGTGTGGTTATCGGCAACAGAACTCATAGTTTATCCTCGCAAACTATCTCACTTAACCATTACCAGAGCAGCTCGCCTGACCATGCCTGGCACGATGGCTCAGGTCGGGCTTCATGGAAGCCATGCCCCGGTGCATGCATTAATGCCTGCATGATACAGGCTGTGCCTCATTGCCCGGAACAGTTCAGGTATAAGTCTGAGCGCTGATGCAATGCATTATGGCAGCACCCTCAATGAGCACTGATGCAGCTTTGGTTGTCAACATGGCAGACAGTCCTGTCTTCCACTCCCTGCCTGTCGGGCAGTCATGGTCGCCTCGTACGGTGCCGTGATGAGATGGAGTTCAGCATTTGACAGTTCTCAGGCATACAGTCGTTTGGGCCTGCCTTCGTTTGCTGCCTGCCATGGGGGGCATGGCAGTTCTGCACTGTTCACATCCGTATGAGCTCGGGACTGATCTTTGTACATGGTGCTCTCCAACTGTAAATAACAGTTAAGAGGCAGTCATGCCGCATGGTTAAGGCTGCAGCGGCCGCTTACAGTAGCTGCCATGGGGCAGTCAGCCGCTGGTGAGTATAGTGATGCTTATCTTAACAGTTGATGATCACGGGGATCATCGCGGGCATACTCATATACCCTTATGCCTGATCCTCATTGTTACCTGAGCATCTGGCGGTCTGCTTAGTTTAACCTATTGCCATTTAATTAACAGCGCCGCAACGTGCAAGGAGCGGCGCTGTCTCACTTTTGCGCACGACATTTCCCAGTGGCACAGGGGCATATTCCCACAGGGCTCATACCTCTACAGGGACGCGAACAGGGATAGCTACTGGGCTGAAACATGGTCGAGTGCCGGGACAGCGACTGGGCTGAAACATGGTCGTGTGCCGGGACCGGCTTCTGGAGTTGGGGCTGGCACCAGAGGAGTGGACATATTCTGCTCGGAGTCTTGATGGATGGGCGGGCGGGATTAGCAGGATTAGCCCAGGTGAATTCAGCCATGTCAGGCGGTGCATTATTATTGTGACGGGTTCAAAAGTCGTGTGTGCACTCCTGAGAGGGGCTTATGGACTGACGGAGCTGGCAGGGGGAAATTTTATGATCAGGGCAGGGCCGATAAATCGGCATAAATCAGCGGGTATAAGTGCATTTGACCATGCTTTTGCAATTGCTAAAAAAAGCTGGTAATGATAGTATTGCGCACAAATTTTCAGGCGAATCATGCATGGGAAAACAGCCCTGAGTCAGGTACCTCAACCTTGTGACGCAGCTGCTTTTTCAGGCCTGATACCTGGGTTCCCTTCTTGTTGACAGACAGCGATTCTGTTTCCTCCCTCCTCTTTCTCACTCTCAAATAAACATAAGTTTCAGTGCACACACTTACCAGATCATGCGATTTCTCTGGCTATGGGGATATTGTAAGTTGTGAGGCTGTGCTGAGAGTGTATATATACTGTGAGGGTAATGACGGGGGTTGAGCTGGCCTGATGGCAGGTCGGCGGCATGACAGAAAGCTGCTATCCGGATGTGCTTTACATGTTACAGAAACTGTTCGGTTTTGACCCTAAAGTCCACAGCATTAAGCCAGAGATTCTGGCAGGTATTACTACCTTCCTGACCATGGCTTATATTCTTGCCCTTTCTCCAAACGTACTGGCTGCTGCCGGTATGGACAAGGGTGCCCTGTTCACCACTACTGCAGTTGCTGCAGCATTTTCCACTCTGTTAATGGCCGTTTACGCCAAGCTGCCTTTTGCTCTGGCACCGGGCGTAGGTCTTAATGCTTTCTTTGCCTATACCGTCTGTCTGACCATGGGCTACAGCTGGCAGTTTGCTCTGACCGCCGTATTAATTGAAGGTATTATCTTCATCATTCTGACCATCACCAACATCCGTGAGCAGATAGTAAATGCCATCCCAATGTCATTGAAGTATGCCATCTCTGCCGGTATTGGTCTGTTCATCGCTTTCATTGGCCTGCAGAACTCCCAAATCATTGTCGACAATCCTGCCACTCTGGTGACCCTTGGTGATATCACCCACGGACCTGCTCTTCTGGGCATGATTGGTATTCTGATTACTTCAGTACTGCTCATTCTCAAGATTCGCGGTGCTCTGCTGCTTGGTATCATCCTGACCACTGTCGTAGGTATTCCTCTGGGCATTACCCATCTTGATGCCGTTATCGGTGTTCCTCCATCAATGGAGCCTATCTTCTTCAAGTTTGAGTTCGACAAGATCTTTACCAGGGAGATGGCCATCATTGTCTTTACCTTCCTCTTTGTGGACATATTCGATACCATCGGTACTCTGGTAGGCGTATCCAACCGTGCTGGCATGATCGACAGCAATGGCCGTATCCCTCACTTGAAGAAGGCCTTCCTGACTGACGCTATTGGTACCACTGCCGGCGCCGTTATGGGCAGCTCCACCATTACCACTTTCGTTGAGTCTGCTGCCGGTGTTGCCGAGGGTGGCCGTACCGGTCTTACCTCCTTTACTACCGCTGTCTGCTTCCTGGTAGCCCTCTTCCTTGCTCCATTCTTCCTTGCTGTGCCAGGCGCCGCTACCGCTCCGGTATTAATTCTGGTAGGTCTGATGATGATGAGCCAGGTTCAGAAGATCGACTTTGGTGACTATGCCGAGTCTATCCCTGCATTCATGTGTATCATCATGATGCCTCTGTCCTACTCCATCTCTGAAGGTATTGCTCTGGGCTTAATCTCCTTTGTTCTGCTGCACCTGTTAAGCGGCAAGTTCAAGCGCATTACCATCGCTACCTGGCTGCTTGCTGCTGCTTTTGTGGCCAAGTTCGTGACCATGTAAGACAGCTGCACCAGCCTGACTGCACAGCCCTGAGATTGCCGTGCAGTCATGCAGCACTGCAGTCGTGCATACCAGCTGCCTTTCTCGCAGCTGATGGACAAAATGAAGGTCCTGACATCGCAAGATATCAGGACCTTCGTGCATCTGAGCTCTGGATAAGAGTGCCGATTTCTTACCTGAGAGCAATACATGGCCTGACAGTGCGCTTTGTGACCTGAGCACAATACATGGCCTCATAGTGCGGCGGGCGCGCGCGCCATACTTGTGTGACGCGCTGTCAGGTAGTCGGCATCAGCCGCCGCAGCATCTTCAGCTGCTGCTTTGGGCCAGCGGCGCGCCAGCGCAAGTTCAGTCATGGTGGCTGCAGGTCAGTCTGTACTGAGTACTGCACAGCCGCAACCACCAGTGCTCCTGCCGCTATATGGCCCGACATGGTGGCTCCAGGCATCAGGTGGCTGAGGCTCAGCAGGGCCTGCTGCTGCGCGCTGAGGTCAGCCTGTCAGGTGGTCTCGTGGCTCTGCCCTGTTGGGCCAGGCTGGCCTGCTGTCTGTGGCCGGCAGGCTTGCCAGACCAGGTCGGCTGGCTGTACCTCTTAGCTGGCTGGGCCGGTTGGCAGGCTGGGGCCAGTTAAAACAAAGGGCCCGGACTTGTGGTCCGGGCCCCTGTGCCATGACGGCTTGCAGATATCCAAAATCAGACAGTGAGAGCCGATTCCGGTATCAGATCTGAGTTATCAGATCATGTGCAGACCGTTGATAAGTGGCAGCTGCTTATTGTAGAAGTCCTTGATCAGGTTCTTGACGAGCTTGCGCTGCTCTTCTGGCTCAGTAACTGGCTTGCCCTCGTTGTTGAGAGTGTTCTTGCCGGAGGTCAGGATTTCCATGACGTCCTTTTCCATGACATCGTGGTTCTTAGGTCTGTTGTGCTTGAGGTAAATCTGCAGCACCATCAGGGTTACCTTGCCAACGCTCAGGGCGCCCTGGGTTACAGGGGAGCTCAGGAAGGCAAGAGGAGTGTCATTGAAGTCATTGATAATGCTGATATTCAGTGACTTGCACTTTTCCTCATTGCGGGCAATGGTGTCTGCATCGCAGATAGCCGGCTCACAGTTACCGGAGAATACCAGAGCGTTAACAGCCTCGGTGATGTGCTCAATGCTGACCTTACCCTTAGTGGAGGCAGTAACCTTCTCCTTGATTTCACCAATGGTGTGTGGCTTGTGGTCAGACAGTACCTTGAGCACTGGCTCATAAACATCCTTGCGCAGTTCAGCCTTGCCAAGACGGGAATCAATTGAGTACTCAAAGTCCTCCATGGCCTTGACCAGTACTACGGACAGATTGTCGTACTCACGCTGCTGCTCGGCAGGGCCCAGGCGACGGGCACCCTTGACGAAATAGTCGGTACGGAACTGACGGTTGACGATCAGGTCACGGCAGGTCTCATAAAGAGGAGTGCCACGGAACTGAGCCAGGTATTCCTGCTGTTCGCCGGTCAGGTTGAGGCTGTCCATGAGATCGGTAGCATGGGCTGACAGTGCATACTCAAGCTTGGCAGACTGCAGCTTCTCACAGATTACAGAGTGGTGGGTAACGTCCCAGTATGAATTGAGATATTCGCCTACCAGATAGTGGAAGTCATTTTCAAAGGTCTTGTCGATACGCTTTTCAAGGCCAGGAAATACATTGGCATAGGATGGCTTGACGGCGATGAGCTGCTTGAGGGCATCCTTGACGGTAGCAAGCTTCTGCTCGGCATTCATGTGAGAGCCCAGCATGTGCTTGTTAATCTCATTCATCAGATGGCGCATAGGCTCAAATACGATAAAGCCTGGAGACACATTGTAGGAAATGTAGAATACGCCGCCAACCTTGAGATGCTTGCTGACAAAGTCGATAACAAACTGCTGGTTTTCAGGCGAAATCCAGGACCAGATGCCATGCATGCAGATAAAGTCGAACTCTGGCAGGTCATCACGGTTTGCAAACTGCTCAAAGCTGTCATCACTGAGCAGAACAGTGGTGTGAGCATTATCAGCAAAGTGACGGGCATGGCTTACCTGAACAGGATTGAAGTCATTTCCGGCCCAGCTGGTGTCAGAGGCAGCTGCGTGCATGGTGATGGATACACCCTGGCCAAAACCCAGCTCACAGGCGTTCTTAACACCGCCACCTGACATGTCCGGGAAAGCATAACCCTGAGAAGTAAAAAGATACTTTGCGTACAGAGGGTTATTCATTCTGAAGTAACCAAAGGTGTATTGCAGGTCGGTCTGATAACCCATTGACCAGTCAGCCATGATGTAAGCTCCTGTAAAAGGCATAGTCTGCCGTGCCGGACTGTAAGCACGGTGCTGTATAAATAATTCTTTAAAACGGCAGCAGGCATTACCGGGCCGTATTGTGTCCCTTTGAGGTTTAAGGGCAGGCCCTTGCTCAGGTAATGTCTGCATGTGGTAAAGGAAGACAAAACAGGGGATAGTTGATTAAGTCAGGACATGAAACCGGTGCCATGTATTACCCCTGATATCACAAAACTTCCATGTCCTACTGCTCTGACGGCTTGCAGCCTCTGCTCAGGCACCATACCTGAAGGCAGGCCGTAATAGGAGCGGCTTAAGCTATAAGGCAACTGGAGACTGCTGTCAGCATGCTTTTTCAAGCGTATAAAGCGCCCAGTTTAAGTCGTAAGTATATGAGAAAGTCATCATTTTGCAAGCATGCAAATCAGTCACGTTTAATCAGTGACAGACAGACACTGAAAATATGCCGGGCAAGCCATGCCCTTTGCTTTGCAGCGCGCATACAGTACATGTGCGGCACAGGCATTATGAATGCAGCGCAGGTAGCAGGCGAGCAGCACACAGGTATCACGCAAGCAGTGCGCATGAAGCACATACAGTACGAGTGCGGTACAGGCAGTATGCGTGCGGCGCAGGCAGCAGGCGAGCAGCACGCGGGTTGCAGAGGGATTGGCGTGGTCGTCTGGTGACAAGGGGGCAGACAGGGGCAATGAGGCGGTGGTGTTGTTGCGTTACTGCTCAGGTGTGATGTGACTGGCGGGGTAGGGAGGGTAGTGACAGCTGGGGTGGAACGTATTGGAGATGTAGAGTGAGGATGGGGAGTCTGAATGGGCACAAAGCCCATAAAAATCGCGGTTACAGGTATATGTTGTATCTATGAAAAGTGGCAAAAAATAAAAGGCCTGAGCCTTTTTGAATCCTGATGGCGGATGGAGTGAGATTCGAACTCACGGAGGACGCAAATCCTCGACGGTTTTCAAGACCGTTGCATTCAACCGCTCTGCCATCCATCCGCATCGGTTTGTGGGCACATTATACATGCTTTTAACAAGTATGCAAGACCTGGCTCACAATTTATAAAGATACGGGCCACAGGCTGACCTTGCGGCTCTGACCGGGCTCTCCTGACCGGGCTTGCCTGGGCGGGCGCCGGGCGGGCGCCGGGCGCCAGCAGCGTCGCCAGGCTGGCACGACGGTGACGGGGCGTGGATGCCTGCCTGGGGCGGTTTATGATGGCCGGAGCAGCTGGCCGGGCACAAATGCGCAGGGCAGGACCTTGCGGCCCTGCCCTGCAAAAGGCTGAGTTCAGCTGTGAGTATTACACTTTACCGCTCCGGCTGTCAGGGCCGGGGCGGCGGGGCTTCTCTTCTGGCTGTCAGTCCTTTTTCTTTGCGTCCTTAATCATCTGGTGGAGCTCCTGGATTGAGTTTACGGTAGCAAACTCATTTTCACCAATGGCTTCAACAGTAGCAAAGGCTGCGTTGATGGTGGTGCAGTAGCTTACATGGTACTGCAGAGCGCCACGACGCAGAGAGCGTGAATCCAGTACGGACTGACGGCCCTCAGTGGTGTTGATAACCCAGCTGTAGTGACCTGACTTGATGCCGTCGAGAATGTTTGGACGACCCTCAAATACCTTCTTGACGCGGGTTACTGGCAGACCTGCCTCCTCAAGAACCTTGTAGGTACCACCGGTAGCATCCATTTCAAAACCGGCAGCAGCCAGCTTGCGGCCCAGCTCGGCCAGCACAGGCTTGTCGGAATTGCGGATAGACAGCAGGACACGGCCCTTGCGGACGATCTCACTGTTGGAGGCCAGCTGTGCCTTGGCATAGGCCTCGTGGAAGGTGCGGGCGGTGCCCATAACCTCACCGGTAGAACGCATCTCAGGGCCTAAGATAGGGTCAGAACCTGGGAACTTGTGGAATGGCAGAACCACTTCCTTTACAGAGTAGTAAGGAGGAATTACCTGCTCGGTAATGCCCTGCTCAGCAAGGGATACACCGCTCATGATTCGGGCAGCGATTTTGGCCAGAGGCAGAGAGGTTACCTTGGAAACAAAAGGTACGGTACGGGCAGCGCGTGGGTTTACCTCAATGAGGTAGATTTCATCATCACGAACAGCCAGCTGTACATTCATCAGACCGCGTACGTCCAGCTCCATGGCCAGATCGCGGGTGATCTTGACAATACGCTCCTTGATTTCCTCGGACAGATGCCATGGTGGCAGTACGCAGGCAGCATCACCGGAGTGAACGCCACACTCCTCAACGTGCTCCATAATGCCGCCGATTACGACGTCCTTGCCATCGCATACAGCATCAACGTCAACCTCAATGGCGTGATCCAGGAACTTGTCGAGCAGTACCGGAGACTTGTTGGAAACCTTGACGGCCTCGTTGAAGTAACGGCGCAGATCGTCCTCGTCATAAACCACTTCCATGGCACGGCCGCCCAGTACATAGGATGGGCGTACTACCAGAGGATAGCCAATCTGCTCGGCGATGGAAACGGCCTGATTTAAGGAAATGGCAGTACCGTTCTTAGGCTGGAGCAGGTTGAGCTTCTCAACGGCTTCCTGGAAGCGCTGACGATCTTCAGCCTTGTCGATGGCATCAGGTGAGGTACCGATGATTGGTACACCGGCCTGCTCAAGCTTGCGGGCCAGCTTTAATGGAGTCTGACCGCCAAACTGAACGATAACGCCCTCAGGTTTTTCAACACGGGCAATTTCCAGAACATCTTCAAGAGTTACAGGCTCAAAATACAGACGATCGGAAATGTCATAGTCGGTAGAAACGGTCTCTGGGTTGCAGTTGACCATAATGGTCTCGAAACCGTCCTCACGTAAGGCCATGGAGGCGTGCACGCAGCAGTAGTCGAACTCGATACCCTGACCAATACGGTTAGGGCCGCCGCCTAAAATCATGATCTTGCGACGGTCGCTTGGATTGGCCTCACACTCCTGCTCATAGGTGGAGTACATATAGGCAGTAGGAGTTGAGAACTCGGCAGCACAGGTATCAACACGCTTGAAGGTTGGATAAACCTCATGCAGCCAGCGACGCTCACGAACCAGATCCTCGGTGGTGTTGAGGATTTCTGCAAGACGGGCATCGGAGAAGCCACGGGACTTGAGATCGTGCATCTCTTCGGCGTCAATGGACTTTAAGGTACGGCCTGACAGTGACTTTTCAATGTCGATGAGTTCCTTGATCTGGACCAGGAACCATGGATCGATGTTGGTGTACTCAAAGAGCTCCTCAACAGTCATTTCCATACGGAAAGCATCGGCAATGTACCAGATACGGTGAGCTCCGGCTTCCTCAAGCTCATGGAGCAGCTTGGTGCGGGCTTCCTTGTGGCTCATGTCCAGACGAGGATCAAAGCCGCTCTTGCCGGTCTCAAGACCACGCAGGGCCTTCTGCAGTGACTCCTGGAAGGTACGGCCGATAGCCATGACCTCACCTACTGACTTCATCTGAGTGGTCAGACGGTCATTGGAGTTAGGGAACTTTTCAAAGTTGAAGCGTGGAACCTTGGTGACTACATAGTCAATGGAAGGCTCGAATGAGGCAGGGGTCAGATTGCCGGTAATGTCATTGCCCAGCTCATCAAGGGTGTAGCCAACTGCAAGCTTGGCAGCTACCTTGGCAATAGGGAAACCGGTTGCCTTGGAGGCAAGGGCTGAGGAACGGGACACACGTGGGTTCATCTCAATGATGACCATGCGGCCGTCCTTAGGATTGATACCGAACTGTACGTTGGAACCGCCGGTCTCAACACCGATCTCGCGTAATACGGCCATGGAGGCGTCACGCATGATCTGGTATTCCTTGTCGGTCAGGGTCTGGGCAGGAGCAACAGTGATGGAGTCACCGGTGTGAATACCCATGGCATCGAAGTTTTCGATGGAGCAGACTATGATGCAGTTGTCCTTGCGGTCACGCACCACTTCCATCTCGAACTCTTTCCAGCCGATCAGGGATTCGTCAATGAGCAGCTCGTGAGTAGGGGAGCTCTCAAGACCCTTGGTACAGATTTCTTCAAATTCTTCAGGATTGTAGGCAATACCACCACCGGTGCCACCCATGGTGAAGGATGGACGGATGATACATGGGAAGCCTACTTCGCTCTGAACCTGCCAGGCCTCTTCAAGAGAGTGGGCAATGCCTGAACGTGGGCAGGAAAGGCCAATCTTCTTCATGGCCTCATCAAAGCGCTCACGGTTCTCGGCCTTGTCGATGGTGTCGGCATTGGCACCGATCATCTCAACGCCGTACTTCTCCAGTACACCATGACGCTCCAGATCAAGGGCGCAGTTAAGTGCAGTCTGACCACCCATGGTAGGCAGAACAGCATCAGGACGCTCCTTTTCAATAATGCGCTCAACTACACGCCAGTCGATAGGCTCAATGTAGGTTGAATCAGCAATATTAGGGTCGGTCATAATGGTAGCCGGATTGGAGTTGACCAGAATGACGCGGTAGCCCTCTTCACGTAAGGCACGACAGGCCTGGGTACCGGAGTAGTCGAACTCACAGGCCTGACCGATAACGATTGGGCCTGCGCCCAGAATCAGAATGCTCTTTATGTCAGTACGCTTTGGCATTTACTTCTCCAGTCCTTTACTTGTGATTTTGACGCATCAGCTCGATGAAGTGATCAAAAAGTGGCTTTGGATCGTGCGGACCTGGACTGGCCTCAGGGTGACCCTGGAAGCTGAATGCAGGTACGTCCAGACGCTCGATACCCTGGAGGGAACCGTCGAACAGGGAGAAGTGGGTTGCCTTGACATTGTCAGGCAGGGTGTCCTTATCAACGCAGAAGCCGTGGTTCTGAGAGGTGATATAGACAGTATTGGTGGCAGTATCACGTACCGGATGGTTGGCACCATGGTGGCCAAACTTCATCTTGATGGTACGGGCGCCTGAGGCAAGACCAAGCAGCTGGTGGCCAAGGCAGATGCCAAATAAAGGAATCTTGTGCTCAATAAAGGTCTTAATAGCCTCAATGGCGTAGGTACATGGCTCAGGATCGCCAGGACCGTTAGACAGGAAAACGCCATCAGGATTGAGCTTGAGGACATCATCAGCAGGGGTTGTGGCAGGTACTACAGTCAGGCGGCAGCCACGCTGAGCCAGCATACGCAGGATGTTGATCTTGACGCCAAAGTCATAGACCACAACATTAAATGGCAAAGAGGCAGGGTCCTGCTTTGCATAGCCTGAACCAAGGGTCCACTCGCCATCGGTCCACTCATAGATCTTGTCGGTGGTAACAACCTTTGCCAGATCCTGACCCTTCATGGAAGGGCAGTCCTGGGCCATTTTTACGGCCTGCTCTGGAGTGATGGAAGGATCAGTGGTCAGACAGCCGTTCTGGGCACCCTTTTCACGGAGGATACGGGTAAGCATACGGGTGTCGATACCGCTGATGCCTGGCTTACCATACTTGGCCAGAAAGTCGCTCAGGGAGATTTCGCTGCGGAAGTTGGAGGCTACAGGGGAAAGGTCACGAACAATCAGACCCTGAACACAGACCTTGTCAGATTCCATGTCCTCGGAGTTGATGCCGTAGTTGCCGATGTGAGGATAGGTGAGGGTAACCATCTGACCGGTGTAGGAAGGGTCGGTAAGAATTTCCTGATAGCCAGTCATTGAAGTGTTGAAAACGACTTCGCCAGTTAGGGTGACACCTGAGGCACCAAAGGCTTTGCCTTTGAATACAGTGCCATCAGCGAGTGCAAGGATTGCGGTACTTGCCACAAATACCTCCAATAATTCGAGCTGATAAAACCGACTTGACGGAGAGTGCTGTCAGCATGAACGGACAAGGTTATCAAACCTGATACGGTGCGGTGCATTGAAGTGCAGCGCAGTGCGCAGCCTTATGCGCATCATGGTCCTGCAGGCCCCGGGACAGCAGCCTGAAAAAGTTATGGTAAAAGCAGGCTGATTAAAGGGTGTAACATCGTCAGCAATAAGCGCCATTTGCGAGCAAAAACACGATTTGCATGCAGCATAAACGGGCTAGATGCTGTTACAACTAACCAGATAAAGGGGATGGCCAGGGTCAATGGATTTTATAGGGGCGGGAGCTTAATCTTATCTCCTCGGCCCTTAACTTCTGTTTGACTGGAGCTCAGCATTTACTGAGCTGTAAGCAATTTAATTCAGAAGCGCGACAGCTGCATACTGAGCTTTGCCCTGCAGGGCAAATCATGATAACTGTCTGCAATATCCATTGAGAGCTTTGATTAAGCCTGTAATGATGGCTGCAGGAAGCCGATACTCTCAGAAAAACGCCAGAGTCACATCAGAGATCAATATTAGATGCTGCCAGGTGACGGGAGCTGGATAATCTTTGAGTTCATGTGCTGAAAAAACACGACAGCCAAAGTCACGGTTATTTTAGCGAAATTCGTCACAAAATCAAGCAAGCAGCGGCCCAAATCATGCCATGGCCGCCCGCTTTAAGCTACTATTGATCTCTTTTTCCGTTCCGCCCCGTCATTGTGCTCCGCCACTGCCAAATTACAGCCCCTGACAAACTGACAGGCCCATGCCATACCCCGCAAGATCAACCTCAGTGCTGCCACCTTACAGCTCAGCCTGCCAGCCAGAACACGTCCATGCAGCACCGCATGCCAGCCAGAAAACGGCCAGCCTGGCAACTGTGCTGCATTCCATAACAGGGCAAGGCAAGCTGCTCTGCCATCCAGAAAACGGCCAGCGAGTCAGCACCGCATGCCACCAAGAAAACGGCCAGCCTTTGGGCATAGCCTAATTTCCCTGAGCTCAACAGCTGATACGTATGACAGTCAAGTTCGTCTAGCCCACAGTTCTTACGGCCAGAGCCTCCATCCAGTCAGACTTTACTGAAACAGCCAGTGTCCATTGCCCTTGCTGTCTGCCATGAGGCAGACAGTTGAGGCACGCGCTTGCGTGAGCTGACGGGGCGGCTGTCTTTATCGTCCTGAACCAGCTGGACGAAGACAGGCACCTTGCACCTGATCTTCACAGGCTTCAGCAGCTGGGCAGGATGGCCGTATTTATCAGGCAGGGTGCGGCTTACAGCAAAAGGGGCGAGAGCCGCTGCAGCATCACTCCTCGAGTATGTTGTTCAGGAAGGTAAAGAAGTCTGGAGCCAGTTCCTCCATATTGTCGATTACGGCCAGGCGGATGCAGTCAGCTTCGGCCTGTTCCATAACCTTATCACAGTCATCGTCCAGCTCGTCGTCATCACAGTCAGTATCATCATCGTACTCGTCGTCATCATCCTCTTCATAAAGCTCATCAGTTATGTCAAAGAGGATCTCGTGATCAATCTGGCAGACAGGGCAGCTGTACTGGTCTGGCATATTCTCAAGGTCAATGAAGAGAATGAGGCTGTGCTCCTCGTCCCAGGCAAAAGGCAGAAAGCCTGCTTTTACCAGGGCTGGATTCCATGCATTCTTAAGTCCTGCAAAAGGCTTTGACACAGGGTGTCTGCCAACAGGGTCATCAAAATAATGATGGTAGACAGTGAAATAGGCAATCAGGCATTCAGGAGGGTTGCATCCTGTCTCTGAGAACATGCTGAGAACGTCTTTTTCACTGACAGTGGATTCTATGAGCTTCCATTGCTTCCATTCATCCTTGCTGTCAGGATCAAGCCACATGGCCTTATCCTTTTCTTCAAGCGGCAGCTTCAGGGCTCCCTCAAAAGAGGCAGCTTCTTTTTCGTACATGCGCTCAAAGAAGTTGCGCATAAAGTCGCGGCTGTTCTTAGCTTCTTCCATAATTGCCTCCCATAAATCAAAGCTGTATGCATCCTGTTAGCGAACTGCCTGGCGCCAGCAAAAGAGCATGCATTCAGTCACCGTCCTGCCCGCTGACATCAAAAGCACGGGCATCCTGTTACTGTCGTGCCGGGCGCAATCAAAAGCACGGACAGTCTGTTATCGTCCTACCGGGCACAATCAACAGCACGGGCAGTCTGTTACCGTCGTGCCTGGCGCAGCAAAATCCCAGGCAGCCTTTGCAAAGGCCGGGACATTTAGATCCAGTATGCCCGGCTGCATCATGTCTGAAAAGTACTTATCGGCTGTCCAATTCAGTAGTACCAGCACAGATGGCGTGTCCGCAGAATTTACTATGGATTCTGTTTGTTCTGCCAGCCATAAGTCCGGCAGGGCCACGCATGAAGAGGGCAGTCGGAAGTGAAATTTACTGCCGTACAGCCTGGGCTCCATTTGGTGTCCTTTGTCAAAGCTCTATGAGCCTCGTGGGCACAGATGGCAGATGCTGGTACAGAGAGCAGATGCGGGCGCCGCTGCAGGCATATGCCTGGTTGCTTATGACAGAGGGGCTTACCGAAACCGGTAAGGCAGCTTAAGCTAAACTCCTTTGCCTGTCAGTTAGCGGGTGTTGGCAGCTCCAAAGGCTGGTGCTACAGCCCGATCAGGCAGTATCTGAAGCTGTCGGGCTGGCAATATTGTGTCTGAAAAAGGCTTATAAAAGCCAATTGTTAAAAAATCTTCAAATTTTTGAAAAAAGTGCTTGCGTTGATGGATTATTTTAGTAAAATAGCACCCCGTCAGTTCGCAACAGCGAATGTGACAGGAAGTTGAAAGGGCAACCGTATGGGTTGTTAGCTCAGCGGTAGAGCAGTGGACTTTTAATCCATTGGTCGAGGGTTCGATCCCCTCACAACCCACCATCGACTTCTTGCTGTCTTGTCTGGGTCGTTAGCTCAGCTGGTAGAGCAGCGGACTCTTAATCCGTTGGTCGCGGGTTCGATCCCCTCACGACCCACCATTCAAGTCAGCCAATCCCATACGTGGGTCGTTAGCTCAGCTGGTAGAGCAGCGGACTCTTAATCCGTTGGTCGCGGGTTCGATCCCCTCACGACCCACCACGTTATGGATGCTTAGCTCAGTCTGGTTAGAGCATCTGCCTTACAAGCAGAGGGTCATAGGTTCGAGTCCTATAGCATCCACCATTTCAAAAAAGAAATCCTAATGGGTCGTTAGCTCAGCTGGTAGAGCAGCGGACTCTTAATCCGTTGGTCGCGGGTTCGATCCCCTCACGACCCACCATTATGGATGCTTAGCTCAGTCTGGTTAGAGCATCTGCCTTACAAGCAGAGGGTCATAGGTTCGAGTCCTATAGCATCCACCATTTCTTTGGGAACCGCAAGGTTCTTTTCTTTTATCTGTATGTTGTATCTATGTAATACCGTTAAATCAGGTAAAAATCAGGAATCTTGTCAATCCATGCCTCAATCTTGCCGCCACATGGCATCCCGCCCTGAACATCACTCAGGTCCCGTCCGGGCCTGTCCAGTCCTGGCCAGTCCTCCCGCTGCCCTGCCATCCTGCCGCGATCGCGGCTGCCTTTCCTTCCTGGACCTGACAACGGCCACAGTAATCAACTGGCTTTGATCCTGAGCCTGAACCTGACCTTTTTCCAGACCGCCGATCGAGCCTGGTGTGAACTTTAAGCCATGGCTGCAGACCTTTGCATAAGGGCCAGGCCATCGGGCCTGCTGTGCTGCAGCAGCATGGCCCTGTTGGCATTGATGGTCCGGGCAGGCTGAAATGGCTTTTGCGGGCATGGGGCATGTGCCTGACTTAGCTGCACGAGGCGTGCGGCCGGTCAGGCGCGGGTCTGTCAGCCTCGGGTTTTGCCAAAGACCTCAACTACATTGCCATCGGGGTCCAGGCAGCGAAAACAGCTCATGCCGCTCTTGCCCCATGGGGCCGGGGTGCTGAGGATCTTGACTCCGGATGAACTCAGGCGGCTGAAGCTCAGATCCAGATCGGCCACCTCAATGTAGATTAAAGAGCGCAGACCCAGCCAGTCGTCCATACCGGCCTTGCGGCTCAGATAGTCGCTGCTTACCAGCACCAGACCCTGCTCAAAGGATACGGTGCCTGCATTTTTCTTCTTAACCCTCAGACCAAGAGCGTCGCGGTAGAAGGCAAGGGACCTGTCAAGTGAGGCTGCAGTGAGCTTGAAGCCGGCCTTAAGGCAGACAGGAGCCGGGCTGACAGCGCCGTCAGGCCGCTCCTGCTGCAGGGGCGGCATCTGCTGTTGTGCTTGTGGCTGCGCTGCCGGGACAGCCACAGCGGCTGACATGCCCGGCGCTGTGGCAGCATCAGCGCCGCCGACAATATGGTTGCCGGCCACAGTCTGATTGCCTCTCTCTGAGGGGCTCTGTCCTGGCAGCTGGCCAGCTGACTGCTCCGGGCGGAGTTCACTGTTGTGGCTGTTGCTGACTGTTGCAGGGCTGACTGCATGGCCTGCGCTCTGCGCCGAGCCGGACTCGATGCCGGGCTCGGGGGCTGGCTGAGGTGCTGGATCGACCTTTATCAGTATGTTGATGTACATAGACTGGCCGTCAGCTGTGACAAGCGCGCAGGTAAGTCTCTGTCTGGCAGGGTTAAAGGCATGGCCGGTGAAGAATGCTGCATGAGCTGTGCGGCCGTCAGGAAGCATGACCTCACCAATGCTTATGCCCTTGTCCTCACCATTTTCCTGATGGCCCTGGTAATGAGCTTCTGTCAGCGGCAGTGAGTCTGATGGTCCCGGGTACTGGCTGAACAGCCATTTCTTCCACTGGGCAAGCTTCTTTTCTGATGGTACTTCAGCGTTCGGGCTTAAGGTGTAGAGGGCGGGGCCGGCCGGTTCAAGGGGATCTGAGGAAGCTTGTGCAAGCTTGAGGGCATAAGCGCAAAGACAGGCCTCATCCTGAATATGGCTGCGTACCTGCGCAAGCCAGGCGCTGCCTTTCATGCAGCCGAGCAGTCCGCCGCACATTGAGGCTATGGTGTCGGTATCCGAGCCTCGGGCAAAGGCCGCGCTTATCACTCCTTCAACCGGCTGGTGCTGCCATGACTGAGCAAGGTATATGGCAGCTGCTGCGGCTACTGTTCCGGCGCCTTTAATCGCCGGGTCAAAGCAGTGCAGTGCGGTCATGACCTGCATGTCCTTCTCATGACCGGCACCGCCCTTAGCCATGCTCTGTGCAGCAATGGTCAGGTATTGTCTGAGGCTGTCTATGGCCTCGCCCCACTTGCCCATCCAGTCGTAGGAGCAGCCGTCAACTCCGGCCGTCCAGTCCTCAGGAAGAACTCCTCTGTCAGGCAGCATTGACCACTGAGCGATATTGCTGAGCATAATGTCAGCTATGTTGATCGGAGCGGAGCTGCCGGGACTGGCACCAGTGGCGGACAGGTCGAGCTGGTAGTGCTGCCCTGCACTGACGGTATTGATGCTGTGTCTTATCATCAGCCACAGAGCGTATCCATAGGCCAGGGCACCTGCAAGGGCCACAGGGTGGCCATGGGTGGTGATACCGTCGATAAAGATGCGCTCAGCCGTCAGCCTGAAATCGCTGCGAAATCCCCTGATGACATGAGGCAATACCCTCATGGCAACGCCATTGCCGCCGGCCATGAAGTAATCTTCACGGCTCTCAGGCGGCAGGCTCTGACTCCATGGTGCCTGTCCTGCTGCCCAGGCCTTGATGGACCTTTTGGTGGCGCCGCCGCCACCTCTTTCATACATGGCCCAGAAAGGCAGTTCCCTGGTGGTGCTGTGCTCAAACCAGCGCTCACCCATCAGCAGGGAGCGGCTGACACACATAATCATCTGGGTATCATCAGAGCAGGTGCCCGGCTTCATGCTTTCGCGGTACCGGTAAGCGCCATAACTGCCAATTCTCTGCCAGGAGCGCAGCATGAAGCGCGGGATGCTGTCATCGGCGTCTACCTTGTTGCGGCCGGCTCTTTCCCAGGGCCAGCCCAGAGCATCGCCATATGCAGCTCCCAGCATGGAGCCGATGGCCATATCTTCGACATTAATTTCCATTGGCAGCTCACTCATATCTCAAGCCCGTCCCGTTCAAACCATTGCCCTGCCAGGATGCTGCCCCGGCCGGCCCGGCCATGCCATGCCCGGGCCGGACAGCGGCGGAAGCCGCTGCAGCCATGGCGGACGTGGCGGCCGTATGGCCGGGGACAGCATCATTAAGGGCGGGGGCATGTCAGCTCTTGAAGAGCTTCATTTCAGGTTTTGCGGAGTTTTTGATGGCATTGGTCATGGCGACCTTGTCGTAAAACTCAGGGCAGACATACATTGGACACTCAAGCTCTACCTTGAGAATCTTCAGCCTGGTCAGTTCCATCAGGGCCTGTTTTTCACTTTGAAAAACAATGCCTGTGATGTCAGAGGACGATATCTGACCCTGGACCATGACCTCAGCCTGAATGTTGGTCGGGACCTCGTGCATGTGGCGGGAGCCGCGTCTTACAGTGTTGGGGCCGGGCGGACTTACGTCATAAAGTGAGTCAAAGCCCTCGACACCGGAGCATACATATGCGCCGCCGCCGGTTGCGGCATTGCACGGACAGAAACGGCTGCTCTCAAGCCAGATATAGTCAGGCCTGATCAGCAGAACGGCCCAGTCCTTGAACAGAATCTCGCGGCCACGGGCTGTGGTGAAGTAGAAGACATTGGGATATTCAATGCTGCAGCAGATCAGATCTTCATGACGGTCATAGCGGTTCTCATCGCTGGCATTGAAAGGCATTCTGAACTTCTTGAGCGTATTGGTAGCCTGCAGTCCTGACTGGTCGCCAAAGATGTGGGCAAGATTGCGCGACTGGGTGAAGTGACACAGCCTGGTAATCCCGCGTTCTTCAACCAGATCACGTACCTCGACATCAATGTCGGCGCTGTCCAGAGTATTCACATCAGCAATCATACCGAGCCCTCCTGATACAGTGACTGGTCATCAGGCATCATGGCCGTAAGATTGTCCACAAACATAATATGCAGCTCCTCTCTGGCTCTGGTCACAGCTACGTACAGAGTCTTGTACTCCTTGATCATGCGGCTGAATGCATACTTGTCATCTTCAGTGACAGTGCGGGGATCGCTGAAAAAGCCGGCATCCATGTAAGGTAGCACTACCACGTCAAACTCCAGACCCTTGGCCGAGTGTATGGTGGAAACATAGATGCCCGGATTATCAGGAGTCATCTTGTCGTTACCGCCATTGGCAATGGTCTGGGATCCGAAAATGCTGTTCTTGACCTCATACATCTGCTTGCGGGTCGATACCAGAATGCCGATACGCTGCTTGCGGGTGTTGAACCTGTCTGTAATGTCCCTGAGCATGTTCATGCGGCTGTCGAACCTGGAACACTTGTACAGGAAAGGCTTCTGGCCATGACCATGAGGAGTGCTGCTGTCACTGAGGTTCTTGTCAGGGCTGTCCTCATCTTCGTAACTTTCAGCAAGGGTACGGGCAAGGTTGAAGATCTCGGCAGTGTTGCGGTAGTTTTCAGTCAGGCGCCATACCTTCTTGATGTTAAGACCGGCCTTCTTCCAGCTGATGCGCGGACCGTAGATCTGCTGAGCTTCATCGACGAAAAAGGTCAGTGAGCCCGGCTTCTTATTTGACTGGGCAGAGTCAGGGCTGTTGCTGTCAGCGTCTGTGCTGTCGGCCGGATCAGAGTCGTCCAGATCATAAGAATCGTCATCAGCATCTATCTTAACATCGCCGTCCTCGTAGCTTACAGCCTCAGTAATGCCCAGACCACCGCAGGCACTGCCCAGGGCCCGTATCAGGCACAGAGGCAGGTCCTGTCCCTCATCGATAATCACATGACGATAAGGGAAGGATATCTTTCCGGCCTCAAGCTCTCTGCACCAGTCGACAACCACCAGATTCCAGTCATAGTCAAAGCCGCTCTTACGGAGAAGTTTGAGGTAGCTCTCCATCACCTGATACATGTAAGGTCTCTGGGCACGCAGCAGGACATGACGGCCACGGCCGATACGCTCGGCTTCAACATACTCATCTACCGAGCTGATGCCCATGCGCAGTATCCACTCAATCTCGTCCTTGAAGAACTCAAGAGGGCGCCTGAAGAGGCTGACCTCGCTGTTTTCAGCCATGACTTCGGCTACTGCCTTTGAGATGAGCTCATCGCCATCTTTTGCTGACGGGTATTTGAAGGAACGCTTGCCCTTGAGGCGGCACAGGTCAGCCACTATCAGCCTGTGATAGTTGGCAGCCGTTACACCATGCCGCCCCGGAACACTCAGACCCTGCTGTCTGATGTAGCCTTCAATGCTGGAGCACAGTGATTTGTTGTAGGTCAGTATCAAAGTGCGGCCGCTGTGCTCAAGACCAGGCTCAGTCATAAACTGTGCCCTTAACAGAGCCATGGTTGTCTTGCCGCTGCCGGCTACACCCTGTACAACCGAGTGGCCGGTTACCGGCAGGTAGAGCACCTCTCTTTGCCTTTTGAGTGGCCGGATAAAGCCACTGCCGTGTAATGAGTTCATATCATCTCTCTGATGTCGTGATTGAGCCTGGCACCCTGTCACAGCCAGGCTGCCCGACGCACTGCGCGCGCGGGCATAAGCCTGCAGCCATGCAGCTGATGCGGCTGCTGCAGCTGCCGCCTGAGCGGCGGCCCTGCCTCATATTAACCTGTGGCCCTGCATCATATGCAGAGCTTTGAGCGGTGCCAGAGCTGTCTTTACGTTGTGATTTCTTCTTACTTTCCTGATGCAAATGGTTGCTTGCCTGCAATTGAGGCAAGGAGGCATTGTGATGTGGGGTTGCTGTGTTGAGGCTTAGCGGTATCGGGTCAGAGTCGGGCTGATGCCCCTGTTGATCTTATTGAGCAGGGGATAGGTGACGTAGAACATATGCTCGATGTAGATGGGGATATTGGTTCTTATGTTGTTTGTCGCGAGGCTTTCAATGGCCCGGTCAGCATCCTTTTGACTCTGGAAAACCATTCCTGTGATATCTGATACTGCAATTCTTTCAGCAATCAGGGCCTCGGCCTGGATATCAGTAGGAGCACAGACCAGCTGTCTGTCAGGTCGGGTAATCTCTGAGCCTGCAGACTTGTCAGCAAACATGGCTCTGAAAGCAGTCGGGCCTTTTGATATGTACTTGCCTTTGCCACGGGAGGCGTTGCAGGGACTGAGCAGAGTTGAGGCTCTCCACAGGTAAGACGGATTAATAAGCAGGACCACCCAGTCATCAGGGCTGCGCTCACGGGCTTTGGCAAAGAAGAAGGCATTGGGAAACTCAATGGAGCAGCAGACACACTCAGGATGGCCTTCCCAGCGGGAGTTATCGCATGGAGTGTAGCTGAGCCCTGTACTGTTCATGTAGCTTATGGGCAGCAGGCCCATGTTACCCTTGAGAATGCCGATGAGATTACTGCACCTGGTAAAGTGACAGAGCTTTGTAATGCCCCTTTGCAGGGCATCTTCTTTGACCTGTTTGTAGATGTAAATAACATTACTGGCAGGCTGAGCTGGAGCCGTGCCTGCAGTGCCCCCGGCAGCGTTACCGGAGGCAGTACCGGCATCTGGATGAGCCGGTGCAGCAGGTTGTCTTCGTGGCGGTGACATCTGTGCATTGGCAGCAGGCTTTGCATTGTTGGCCTGTTTTGGCTGCAGTTGCAACTGTGGTGTCTGTGTGGACGGTGTCGGCCGGGAAAGTGGCCTTGCAGCAGCCTTCTGATTTACCAGTCCTGATCCAGCCTGTGAGTGTAAGTATGGATTGCCGTACTTGCGTGAGCTGCGGCCTGATTTTTTGTTGGACGCCTCATTAAGGTATCCAACCAACCATAAAAGGCCAAAAACAATAATGAGCCAGAACACAATCGTCACCTCTCATTTGAACAAATTTGTCTGCCGGGCAGATCGGCAGGTATTCATTCATTCATTCAGTGAAAGCATAAGTGACATACAGGTATCAGCTGGCAGAGAAAGCTGATATCTCTGTACGGACAGGCACAGGCATCATAAAGGCAGAATTCAGACCGTATCCTGTGGATGCTTGATGTTGCTCACTATGATTCAGGTTTGCACCGTCATTTATACAGTATTTGGGGGATTATGACCATGCATTTTGTCGGCTATGAGTGCTGTCTTAACCCATAAGTTGCCAGCGAATGACAAAAATGTGAGCCAGCGCAACGCCTGGCCAGGCTATGAAAACAAAAAAGCCGTCTGTACTGGAGACAGGACGGCTTTTGAGTATGGCCAGCTGCGGTGCAGCATGCAGCCTGCCTGCAGCCACTGGCATTTGATGCAGGCAGGGCGGTCGGTGCGCGGGCGCCGCTCAGGGAGCCCGGTGGCTGCAGAATGGCAAGGCGCCATGGCGCATGGCCTTGATGGCCTGCGCTTCAGGACTAACGTGCTGCTGGTGGAGTGGTGTTGTTGTTGCCCTGAACGATCTTCATGGCGGAGCTGATGAGGCTGGTCATGTCACCCAGGTTGGCAGGTACAATCAGGGTGTTGTTGGTACGGGCCATTTCACTGAAGGCCTGAACGTACTTCTCGGCCACCTGCAGGTTAACGGCAGTCATGCCACCCTTGGCCTCTGTGGCCTCGGCAACTTTGCGGATAGCTTCAGCAGTGGCGGTAGCAATGGCCAGAGTAGCGGCAGCCTGACCTTCGGCCATATTGATTTCAGCCTGCTTTTCACCTTCGGAGCGGGCAATGGCAGCCTGCTTTTCACCGGTAGCAAGATTGATCTGCTCCTGCTTGCGGCCCTCAGACTCGGCGATCAGAGCACGCTTTTCACGCTCGGCGGTAATCTGCTGCTGCATGGCCTGCAGAATAACAGCCGGAGGAGTCAGATCCTTGATTTCATAACGCAGTACCTTTACACCCCAGTTAAGAGCAGCATCATCAATGGCTGATACTACTTCGGAGTTGATGACGTCACGCTCTTCAAAGGTCTTGTCCAGCTCCATGCGGCCGATGACCGAACGCAGGGTGGTCTGAGCCAGCTGGGTAATGGCGATGACATAGTTGGAGGTACCATAGCTGGCACGCATAGGGTCAGTTACCTGGAAGAAGAGCACGCCGTCTACACTAAGCTGAGTGTTGTCACGGGTGATACATACCTGAGCCGGGGTATCCAGAGGAATTTCCTTGAGGGAGTGGCGGTAGGCCACGTTGTCAATGAAAGGAATTATGAAGTTCAGACCAGGGTTGAGTACGGTGTTGAACTTGCCAAGACGCTCAACTACCCAGGCTGACTGCTGAGGTACTACCTTAATACCTTTGTAGGCAAAGACAACAGCCAAAAATACAAAAACTATGGCAAAAACCAGCGGTGCGGAAATGATGTCGAAAATGGTCATTTTTGTTAAAGGATCGAGTCACGCAGATACCAGTTTTTACTGACCACAGCAGGGCAGTAACAGCATTCTGCAAAGACAATTTCCATCTCCTGATAAGTTAATGTTGACTATTCTGCTGACAAGGACCATGGCATGACTTTCACCATGGATCCTGATTCATGGCCCCGGACACATAAATGGCATGCCATGCAATACCATGCAAAGCCTTGTATGGGAACACCCAGGATATACAGGCATTGCCCAGGGGGTAAGTAAGCGCTGTTATCTGTCCTGACGTTCAGCGCTGCTGGAGTCCTGTGCTGATAGTGCAATGTCTAATTCGGGACGTCTGAGGATGCTGCTTTAGATTGCCCCTGTGGCTGATCAGTGTTGGCGCTTTGTAAATCTGAAGATAAAGTGTCTGATTTGTTCTGTGAAGGATATTCACATACTTTCTGACCAAGGATGAGCTGAGTGCCGTTGACTGCACTGATGATCCATATGCCGGCACTTACCGGGCCTTCAGAGGCAAAGGCCTCCCACTGAGCGCCTCTGTAAGTTACGCGTGCGGAGCCATCTTCCCTGATGCTGGCAGGCTGTACGGTAACTCTCTGACCAATGTCCAGCACGTTATTGCTTTTGTCTCTGGAGGTACGCAGTTTTTTGCGCAGCACGAATGAAAGAGATGCTGCAATAATGGTGACAATACCCGCTGTCATGGCCTGAGCGGTAAAGGTACCATCCATCCATGCAGCAATGCCTCCGGCCAGGGCTCCAAGAGCCAGAGCCATAAGGTAAAAGCTCATGATATTGATCTCTATAATGATCAGGATCAGAGCTGTAACAAACCATGCAATATAGATTGAGCTCATAACCACACTCCTCTAATTAAAACCCCGTGGTCACATGTCTGCATTAAGGGGAGCTAACCACAAAGCTCCATCGGCCATTGTGTTCTTCATACTGCCACTGAATCTTTCCAGCTCTCTGTCAGGGCCATCATGCACATGCAGATATGCTGCCGCCTGCCAGTGCTCAGTGCAGTATGGCTGCGACCAGCCTGAATTCACTGCAGTATGCCATATGACAGCCAGTGCTCACTGCAGTCTGGCGGTGTCCTGGCTGTAAACACTTCAGTCTTTGTGCAGCCTGCTGGTATCTCACTGCGCTGTTGCTGCATGACCATAATAACGTATGTATCCTGAGGCTTGCCACAGCAAGGCTTACTGTCTGTTTCTGGATTTCTTTACGGCGTTCATAGTAATAAAAAAAGGAACTATGAACATGAATACCATGATTGGCACGGCCTCCTCAATGTTAAAGTTGCCGAGTATCAACATCAGTACGCCCATAGTCCAGAACAGAATCAGAGGCAGGAATCTGTTGTCCTTTTTACTTCCTGAAGATCCTTTTGCCATGCCCTGAACATTGCCTGCCATATTGTTACCGGCAGATCCGCCGGCCTGACCATGCACAGCACCAGTTAATGCAGCTTGCTGCCGGGCATTATTGCTGCGTCTTTGCACCGGATTCTTCTGCCCTTTAATGCCGGTCAAATTTCCCGACCCGCCTGAGGCTGGCGCGCCTGCCTGTGCTGAATTACTCTTGGCCGTGCCCCTGGGGCCACTGCGGTCAGCCTGGAGTGCCTTAGGGGCGCTTGCGCTGTTGTGAGAGTAAAAGGAGCTGTCCTTGCGGCTGAAATTGCTTTCATTGCGCTCAAATGAGCGGTCCTTGCTTTTAAAGCGCTCTGAGCCTTTGAATGAGCTGCTGGCACGATTGAAATTTGAATCCCTGGTGTGCAGGACTGGCTGCTTGCGACTGAATCTGTTCTGACCGGCTGAAAAGTCTACATTGTGAGCACAGGATCCGCTGGTAAGACTGTTGTTTGCTTTGCGGGCACTGGAGCTAATCTCCTGCATTGTGTTTTCATGCTGTTTGCGAATACTGCGCATGCTTCTGGCATTGGATCGGGAACCGGCCATATCTCCATTGAGCTTTTGCTCGGCAGCAGCTTTATTAATAGCAGCATTATGAGCTGACAGACTGTGTATTTCGTCAATGAATTTTACGAAGTCGCCATTTTCCGGTTCAAAAAGGGCATTTGTTTTCACTGCCGTCTCCTTTGCTC
This sequence comes from Anaerobiospirillum sp. NML120511, assembly GCF_023050955.1. Classification (NCBI taxonomy): domain Bacteria; kingdom Pseudomonadati; phylum Pseudomonadota; class Gammaproteobacteria; order Aeromonadales; family Succinivibrionaceae; genus Anaerobiospirillum; species Anaerobiospirillum sp. NML120511. Next base: position 65,230 of record NZ_JALKIK010000004.1, on the reverse strand, counting down.
AACATGATGACTGTTCAAATTAACAATAGCACAGTATCTGCCACTGATATCGCAACGGCCAGTAAAACATTATCAGGTAAGTCTTAGCATCAGCCGGCGCTGCTCACGATGACATATTTCATCATATAAATGAACCATGAAGTCTGCAACTATATAACGGTACTGTAAGCAGGTCCTGGTTGCAGGATTTCAGAAAAGGCGAGAGCGTACCTTTATATGGGGGGACATTGGAATGACAGGAGCTGCTCGCCTGGGTGGGAGCTTTGGATGGGCAGGAGCGGGGCGGCAGGATAGGAGCTGGACAGTAGGGGGAGGGCTTTGGATGGGCAGGAGCTGGGAGACAGGGTGAGGGCTTTAGATGGGCAGGGGCTGGGCGGCAGGGTGGAGGTTTTAGTGTTTTCAGTGTTTTTTCAGAGTTATTGCATTTATCTTCATTAATGGGAGGCGGGAGCGCAGGCCGTCTGGAAATAAATTTTATATGGCTCAGGGAGGGCATAGATAAGCAAAAGGGGGATGGAAAAGGCGTGGGGTCGGGATTTTCAGGGGGTAGCTGCCAAAACTGTGATCTTTGTGCTTGCAAAATCTGAAAAATTACTTTGTCGGTTATGCGTCATATATCAGTCTTTTTGATATAATCTGCCAAATTTTAGTTAAGGAGGCATTTATGCTGCGCATCGTTGAAGAAGCCCTGACCTTTGATGATCTTTTATTAGTACCAGCACACTCTACAGTGTTGCCAAATACTGCTGATTTAAGCACTTATTTAACCTCCAACATCAAGATCAACATCCCGATGATTTCATCGGCTATGGATACCGTTACCGAGTCCAATCTGGCTATTGCCCTGGCTCAGGAAGGCGGTATCGGCTTCATTCACAAGAACATGCCTGTCGATCGTCAGGCCGAAGAGGTTCTGCGCGTCAAGCGTTTTGAAAGCGGCATGGTTACCAAGCCTGTAACCATTACTCCTGATGCTACTCTGGCTGATGTCCGCTCCCTGACCTCCAAGTACGGCTTTGCCGGCTTCCCTGTAGTTGATGAAGCCAGCAACCTCATGGGTATTATCACTGGCCGTGATGTACGTTTCCTTACCGACCTGAGCTTGAAGGTGGCTCAGATCATGACTCCTAAGGAGCGTCTGGTTACTGTGCGCGAGAACACCCCACGTGAGGAAGTGGTAGAGCTCATGCAGAAGAACCGTATTGAAAAGGTTCTGGTAGTTGATGATGCTTTCCGCTTAAAGGGCATGATTACCGTAAAGGACTTCAACAAGGCCGCCAACAAGCCAAATGCCTGTAAGGATGCCCTGGGCCGTCTGCGCGTAGGTGCAGCTATCGGTGCCGGTCCTGGCAATGAGGAGCGTGCCCGTGCTCTGGTTGAAGCCGGTGTTGACGTATTACTGGTTGATTCCTCCCACGGTCACTCCCAGGGTGTATTAGACCGTATTTCCTACTTACGTAAGACCTATCCTGATCTGCCTATTATTGGCGGTAACGTTGCTACCGCTGCCGGTGCCCTGGCTCTTGCCGAGGCCGGTGTCAGCGCTGTCAAGGTAGGTATTGGTCCAGGCTCTATCTGTACTACCCGTATGGTTACCGGCTGTGGCGTCCCTCAGATGACTGCAATTTCCAATGCTGTTGAAGCCTTAAAGGGTACTGATATCAAGGTTATTGCTGACGGCGGTATCCGTTACTCAGGTGATATTGCCAAGGCTCTGGCTGCCGGTGCCAACTGCGTCATGGTAGGCTCCATGTTTGCCGGTACCGAAGAGGCTCCAGGTGAGATTGAAATCTACCAGGGCCGTTCTTACAAGTCCTATCGTGGCATGGGTTCTCTTGGCGCCATGTCCAAGGGTTCTGCTGACCGTTACTTCCAGACTGACAATGCTGCTGACAAGCTGGTTCCAGAGGGTATTGAAGGCCGCGTTGCCTACAAGGGTGCCCTGCGTGGCATTATCCACCAGCAGATGGGCGGCCTGCGTTCAGCCATGGGTCTGACCGGCTGTGCCACCATCGATGATCTGCGTACCAAAGCTCAGTTCGTCCGCATTACCGGTGCCGGTATGCGCGAGTCCCACGTACACGACGTAACCATCACCAAAGAGGCTCCAAACTACCAGAGCCAGTAATCACAGCATGCTCATGATGCTCAGAATGCTCACAGACTGCAGTAACGGCTGCAGTCGTTGAGAAGCTCTGAGCACAGAGATCTGGTCCATGGCAGCAGTATTAACGGTGGCTGCCGGGCCTGATGCTCAATCCGGCAATTACAGGTTTCTCCTGTAATTGTCTCTGCCTGCAAGGTAAAAGTCAGGACATTACCGTAGCAGGCACAGAGCATGACAGTTCAGTAAGGCTGGCCTCCTTAACTAAAAATCGGCCCTGCTGACCTGAGGAGCCCCGACAGGGATATACCCTGCCGGGGCTTCGTGTATTCAGGTGCGGCAACAGCACTGCTGCCGGAGCAGGCAGCCATGCAGGCAGCCATGCAGGCAGCCATGCAGGCAGCCGCAGGGCTGGCTGCAGGCCATTGAGATGTCCAGCAGGGCGGCCTTGCTGCCATTGTGCCTGGTTGCATACGGGTTGGGGGCAGCTGCCTGCCTGTCTTATATGGCAGCCTTAGGGGACTGGCAGGGAAAATCAGATAAATTGCCCCTGTTTCGTGCCGCAGGGGGCATGGTAGGGTAAAATTATCCATTTATTGTGTGGCAGTGCATGAGCGTGCTATTTAAAGCTTATGCATGGGGCCACCAGCAGGGCTGCTGTCAGGCAGCACAGGCTCTGTCAGAGATTACAGGGCTGCAAAACTCACTTTAGATGCAGGTTTATTCCACTGATGACCAATATTCATTCTGAGAAGATCCTGATCCTTGACTTCGGATCACAGGTTACACAGCTGATTGCCCGCCGCGTAAGAGAGATCGGCGTATATTGCGAGATCTATCCTTTCGATGCCGATGTCGAGCGCATGAAGGAATTTGCTCCTCAGGGCATTATTCTCTCGGGCAGTCCTGAGTCCACCACCGAGGAAGGCTCACCACGTGCTCCAGAGTGGGTATTTGAGGCCGGTGTTCCTGTCCTTGGTATCTGCTACGGTCTGCAGACCATGTCTGTGCAGCTGGGCGGTAAAGTTGAGGGCTCTGACAAGCGCGAATATGGCTATGCTGCCATGGATGTAGTTGCATCCTGCCCGCTCTTTGACGGCCTTACCGATCACGAAGGAGCCAGCCGTCTGGACGTCTGGATGAGCCATGGTGACAAGGTTACTGCCGTCCCTGAAGGCTTTGTAACCGTAGGTTCCACCGACACCTGTCCATATGCTGCTGTCTATGATGAAAAGCGCCGTTTCTTTGGTGTTCAGTTCCACCCTGAGGTAACTCACTCAAAGCAGGGCGGTGAATTCCTGCGCCGTTTTGTTATCGATGTCTGCGGCCTGCACGGCCTGTGGTCTTCAGGTGCCATTATCGATGACGCCGTAGAGCGCATTCGTGCCCAGGTGGGCAGCTCCAAAGTGCTGCTGGGACTGTCTGGTGGTGTTGATTCATCTGTTACCGCTCTGCTGCTGCACAAGGCCATTGGCGATCAGCTGGTCTGTGTGTTTGTAGATAACGGTCTTCTGCGTCTTAATGAGGGTCAGCAGGTTAAGGAGATGTTCTCCGGCCTTGGTCTGAACATTGTCTATGCTGATGCCAGCGAGCGCTTCTTAAAGGCTCTTGAGGGTATTTCCGACCCTGAGGCCAAGCGTAAGGCTATCGGCCACACCTTCATTGATGTCTTTGCCGATGAAGCCCGCAAGCTCGACGGCGTTGACTTCCTGGCTCAGGGCACTATTTACCCTGACGTGGTTGAGTCTGCCCAGACCAAGTGTGGCAAGGCTCATGTCATCAAGTCCCACCACAATGTAGGCGGTCTGCCAGAGGACCTCAAGTTCAAGCTTGTTGAGCCTCTGCGTGAGCTCTTCAAGGACGAGGTACGCCGTATTGGTGTTGAGCTGGGCCTGCCAGTCAAGATGGTACAGCGCCACCCATTCCCAGGTCCTGGTCTTGGTGTCCGTGTTCTTGGTGAGGTTAAGAAGGAGTATCTGGATCTGCTGCGCCAGGCTGATGCTATCTTTATGGAAGAGCTCAATTCAAGTGGCTGGTATGACCAGGTAAGCCAGGCCTTTACTGTCTTCCTGCCAGTGCGCTCAGTGGGTGTTATGGGTGATGGCCGCCGCTACGACTATGTGGTCTGTCTGCGTGCAGTAAAGACCATCGACTTCATGACTGCCAAGTGGGCCGAGCTGCCATATGATCTTCTTGGCCGCATTTCCAACCGCATCATCAATGAGGTCAATGGTATTTCCCGCGTCTGTTACGACGTTTCCGGCAAGCCACCAGCAACTATTGAGTGGGAGTAATTCCCATCTGTCTGCAGCATGAGTGTTCCATGATGCCTCTACCTCTGGTGCTCAGGTGCCCCATGTAGCACTGATCATGCTGCAGCACGTAAATACAGCAGGCCCGGTCTTCTGTCGCTGCTGTGAGTCTCAGGCTCACAAAGGCTTCAGGACCGGGTCTTGCTGTATTTAGAACACAGGGCCTGAGTGCAGATTAAGGCTGATCCTGGCCTGCGACCATGTGCTGTGGTTACGTGGCGTATGAGGTGATCTGCCAACAGGCTCTTATGCTTATCTGGCTGAATTATCAACAAAGCTGTGGTTATGCTGCTTATTGCAGCTGTCATATATTGTCACCTGAGGGGGTTATATGGAGCAGTATCTTTCATACTGAGAGGCATACAGGTGATGATGCGGTACTCATGGGGTACTCTGATGCGCAACGTGCCTATGCAATTTCTGTCCTGGAGCGGTACTTTAGCTGTAAAGGGCAGAATCATGCCACAATTTTCTGGTCTGCAATGCGCCCTTATGTCATCGCAAACAGCTGTTCCCGGGCTGTTTGAAGCTCTGCAGATTTACGTTACAGCTCACCCCCGATTTCAATGGCTGCTCATATAGCCATGAGCCTTATCATTCCCCTGGAAGCTGTAGACCTGGCAGTGGCTGCAAAGCTGTATTCACTGTGCTCTCACCCTGGCCTTGCTTCGGCATATGGCCCAGATTTCAGCATGTTGCTCCATCCAATGGGTATTCTTACCTCTCTTCAGCCCTGTGCTTGCCCGGGCTTTTTTGTACACTTCCTTCCCGTCTTTTCCCTGCCCAGGTCCCGGGGCGCTGATTCCTGTGTTTTTCTGCCTTGAGTGCTTTTTAAAGCACGCCTGCCCGCCTTGTTTATGTCTGCAGTGCATCCTGCCGGCTCGCCGTCCGCTATTCATGCCCTACTGGGCGAATGACGGCCGTCCGGGATGAATGATCGCCGAGCGTGCCGAATGCCTGCCAAAAGTGATGAATGCTGACCATTCGGGCTGCATGCTGACAGGACCTTCTGTCTGATGTTCAGTATGGTGATCTGCTTATGTCTTATGCAGTCAGCTCATCAGTTTTATCAGCTTATGTGATGAAGCTCACTTCACTTTTATAACTTTTCTTAATGAGACAAAACTATACTGTGATGGTGACTGATATATCTGCAGCAGTAATGTATGTATTCATCTGCTTGCAGGCAGATCATGATGGTCACATGCCAGATGTCTGTAATAATCAGGGATCATGCTGCCTCAGAGATAAGATTGTTGATGTGCACATAGTGCTTATGCACCATGACATTGACATGCTTTGAGGCCATCAGTTTCTTGATGATCTGCCCTGTGCTATGGGCGCTGGTTCTTTTCAATGCCTTGCCATGCCGGCCTCAGACAGGCTGTGCGGGGCCATGCCAGGCCATGCCGGGACATGCATGGCTGAACCTGGCATGCCAGTACAGTACCAGGCGTGGTTATTTCTGTTGTCATGTTGTTATCTGGAGGCAGATTATGGGGATGAGTGAGCTGATGTTGCCTGAGTTTGATGCTCTGAGTGATGAGCGTCGTCAGCAAATTATGGAGCTGATTGCACAGCACACCGGGGTCCGGCTGCTGCGTATTGAGCGCTTTGAGCGCTGGGGCCGCAGCTGCACTACCGGTGTTTTTGAGGCTCACGGCCGTGAAATGGTACTGGTTCCGGGAGCTGAGGTTACTCTGGGCTGGGATCACTTTGAGCAGGGCCTTGATGAAGATACCACTGAAGAGCTGAACTGTGTCATGGATGAGTATGAGATTGACTGCTCCATACCTGAGCTGTTGGCTCAGGGCATGACTGCTGTACGTTCTTTCACCGCACCTCCGCTGCTGGTGGCCCGCCGATATGAGCCTCTGGGCTGGGAGGAGGTCGATGTTAACGACAAACGTATCCTGCCAAAGTGGAGGAGCAGCCTCAGGCAGCTTGAAAAAGATCATGACAGACGTAGCATTGAAATTCACAAGACGGTACGTTTTGAAAAGAAAGGAGATCAGATCAGGGCATTTCTGGCCCATGAGGTCACCTTAAAGGAGCTCAAAGAGCTGTTGAGCCGTCAGGGCTTTACCATGGCTACGGCTGACGAGTGGGCATGGCTGTGCGGAGGTGGATGCCGCACATTATTTGCCTGTGGTGATTACTTTACATCTGACATGTGTATTAAGTACTTCAAAGAGGATGGTGACGATCGTCCTTATACCCTTGAGGAGCCTAACTTTTTTGGCCTGTCCATAGGCTATGACCCGTACCAGTATGAGCTGGTAGACGCAGAGGAAAGAACAGTATGCGGAGGTGACGGCGGCTGCAATATCTGCGGTGGTCTTGGTCCTTATATGGGTTATCTGCCGGCCTCACCCCATGCCCGTCCTCAGGTAAAAGGTGGTCAGCAGCTCAATATCAACTTTGACTTCTGCCGTCCTGTTATCAGGCTTGATGACCTTAAGCTTTAACCACCAGCCATTGCCCGGTTTCTGTACCTGTCATATCGTCTCAGGATAAAGTATGCTGCCAGTCTGCAGCGGCCGGGCTGTCAAATTCTGGTGTGCTGGCGTACCTGTCCCCGGCAGGTTGATCAGGCTGATCTTCCCCCGGCAGATCGACCTGGCAGGCCTGCCCCGCAGGTCTGCCCCGGCAGGTTGACCCCTCCCCGGCAGGCTGGACCCGGCTGGGCGGGCAGTTATAAAGCTTTGAAACAGCCGCTGTCACAGGTCCAGGGGCATCTTTGATTTTTTGTGTAAGCTAAGGAGATTTTATGAGTGTATCGACTCAATGGCTGGAAAAGTATGAGGCCATAAAGGAGAGCCTGCGCTGCAGGACAGATCTGGACTCCTATTTCACCCAGGAGCAGATAAAAGGGGTCAGACTTGGAAAGGTAGATCTGGGCATGGTGCGTTTTCCTTCTGGAAAGGTCATTGCCTGCGATCCATTTATCGAGCTTGAAGATGTTCAGCCATTTATTCAGAGTATTGAGCCGGGCAGCTATAAGGTTGATCTGTGCATTGCTCTGTATGAGCAATGGGGAAATCGCTGTGCCTGTGCCCGACTGCTTGTTTCTGATGAAAAGCCGGTGCGTTATGAAATGGCCATGACCGGTCAGGAAAATCTTGATGAGGAGTTTGATCCTGATGAGAATGCCATTTTCGGTTTTGGCGTGGATGCCGGTATGGCCTGTATTGCTGATGCCGGAGTGCAGCCTGCCTTCAGCGCCTGGTGGGGTAAGCGTCTTGAGGAGGACGACAGCATCGATCCTTACAATGATCTCTTCTGCGATCTGCTGGAGGAGAGCGTCCGTAACATGCCTCAGTATCAGACAGAGGGTGGAGACTGGGTCAAGTGGGAGGTGCCTGACAGCGACTGTGATCTGCCTGTGTTCGCCTCAGGATTTGGTGACGGATATTATGCGGTTTATTTTGGTTACGATGCCGGCGGCAAAGTCTGCGCAGTTTACGTCCATTTTATCGACCTTTACGAGGATGATGAAGAGGACAGTGATGACTGATACCGGGCGGGCGGCAGCCTGACAGAGTCAGGTCAGCAGGTAAGTACTCTTACTGGCCAAAGGGCATCAGATTCAGGTCGCCATAAGCACTGTACCGCAGTGAAGACATCAGGCGCGATGACCTCAATGTGCAGATAAGACAGCCATAATGAATACAGCTGGCGCGATGACCTCAACGGGCAGATAAGACAGCCATAATGAATACAGCTGGCGCAATGACCCCAATGGGCAGATAAGACAGCCATAATCGTAGTGCTGCATCAACCTTTATGGTCAGCTGGATGTCTGCCTGGTCTAACCCCCTGGTCTTACCGGGCAGATTGGGGCCAGGTACGCCCCTGGCCCGGGCCGAGGCAGGGGATTGACATGCTCAGTCCATGGTCTGGCAGGGCCTGGGTGTTTCGGGGCGACCAGGCAGCGGGGCGTATGATTGCTGGTAAATACAGGCAGGCCGGGCAGGAGCGCATGCCCTGATGGGCATGAACGGCTGTGCATTTGGTCTCAATGACATACAGATCTGAGGCTGGTAAGCACTTCAGAGCGTATTGAGAATATTAAACATTCGGGAGTTGTTATGACACTTGCAGAAAAGTTGCGCAAACTTAATGATGAGGGCTGGTATCAGCGAGTTATTGATAAGGTAGAGGCCCTTGACGAGAACGAACGTACTCCTGAAGTTGATATGGAGATGGTCAGTGCCCTGAACAATCTGGCTGAGCCTGATGATACTGAGATGATTCGAAAGTCATTTGATCTTCTTATCAGGCATCAGGATTACTTCAAGGATGACAAGGACTGGAACTTCAGAATGGGCTTTGCTCTGTGCTATATGGACAGAGAGGGTCGTGCCCTGCCTTTTCTCAGAAAAGCCATGGAGCTTGCCACTGAGGACAAGGAAGACATAGGTGATGCAATCGGTTCATGCATGCGCACCATTTCCATGCCAAGTGACAGAAAACCATTCATAGAGACTGTGGTGTCTGTATGGCAGGATTTTGAGAAGCATGAAGCCCGCCTGCGCGAGCTGCTTTCAGGTGATGTTGTCGGCAATGAAGCATCTCATGGTGATCTGGCTGAGATGATTGAGGAGATCTTTGCCCCTGTCTTTGCGGAAAATATTTTCTTAAGGTCAGGAGTTGACGGCAAATGCAATCTTTATCTTTCAGCAGGTGGACGAAGGGACATACTGTTTGTAAGAAAGTACCTCAAGGATCACGCCCCTGAGTCAGTGCTGAAAAACTGGAATGTTCATGTGGGACGCCCGGCTGAAGATGGCATGAAGCTGATGGTCGAAGGTGTTCAGATTGAGGCCTCTGACGTGCAGGTAAGCATTGAACCTGATGGAAAGCGCTTTAATCTGAACATCTACTGTGAAAAGATGGCTGGTATTGATGAACTTGATGACGATGCTTATCAAAGCCTGCTCTCAACATACATGGAAGGCACACTGGGTGAATTCAACTGCTTTGCCTGGCTTGATGATGTCAACTGCACCAGAGAGCCTCTGAGCGGTTACAGCGTATCTCTTAATGCCGTGAGGGACACCATTATTGGAATGGGCGGTACTGAGTATGCAGATGCAGATGAATATCTGGAGAACTGCTATTCAGTTTACAAGGCCGATCCTGAAAAGGATCCTGAGGCCCCATGGCGTCTTGATACCATGATTGGCATGAGCAATCTTGGAGAACTTATTTCATGCTACATGCACAATGATGTCACCCTGGTGGAGAGCCTGCGTCTTGCCGGCATTACTGCAGGATTTATCTGTATCAGGCTTCCTGAGGCCCAGCGCAGTGGAGCTGATGACGAAGAACAGAAAGATGCTGATTTTGAGCGCGTCCTGAAGCTGCGTGAGAGCTTTGAAAAGACCCTTGGGGAGCTTGCAGATGAGCACGTTCTTACCATTACCGGTCATGCCATAGGCCTGTACTGGCTGTATATCGATTTTCTTGCCTGGAATTCTGATGTGGCCATGGAAGCTTTCCATGACTGCGCTGTCATTCTTGGACTGGAAACTGTCCTTGTCAAGACATGGTACGGTGACAGTCAGGCCATCAGGGTCTGGGAGGAGGGCGAGAAGCCTGAGGTCGATCCTGAGACCGGATCCCTGCTGTCTGAGGATGATATTGAGCTGCTGCACAGCTTTTATGATGATTCAACCGGTTACTTTGCCAAAGCCGCAGCCTGGATTCAGGACTTTGTCAAACAGGGCGTAGATGAGGAGAGATTCACCGACGAACAGGCAAAGCGTGATCTTACTCTGGCTCTTGAGTACTCATATGCCCTGAATAATATGGGCCGCTATGAGGCTTACTGCAGTGTAGCCAAATGGATGCCTTTTTCCCGCTGTAATGCCTCAGGATGCGGTACCTGGTTCTACCGCTACTCTGTAGCTCTCATGTTTAAGGGGCAGCTGGAGAAGGCGCTGGAAATTGCTGAGGAGGGAACGGCAGAGGAACCTGACTATCCATGGATATGGCTGCAGGTGGGCAAGCTGCGCGCTCATTTTGGTAAAAAGGATGAGGCTCTTGAAGCTGTTGAGCGCGGTCTGCAGCTGGTACCTGGTGACAGAGAATTTACTGATCTGCGCAGAGAAATTGAGCAGGGCAGCTCCATAGAAAAGATGGAGTTCCACTGGATCAACAGTGAGCAAGACAGCCAGCTGCAGAGCATGGATGAAAAGGACAGGGAGTTTATTGATAAAAAGCGCAGCATCTCCTGTATCCGTACTGATGAGGAGGGCCTGAAGCGTTTCTGGGAGATTATGGGGACAAGACCTGCCGGCTGGCGTTTTGATGGCAGAGACTGGGTAATGCCATGGACAAGTGGTGACCTGCGTTTTGAAATCCTGTGGCGTATGAGTGAAGGTGCTCTTTCTCATCTGGATGAAAGATGGCTCAGAAACTTTAAGGACTCCCTTGATAAGGGTACCTGGAACGTCTATGAGCACCCTGAAAATGGCAGCCTGAATCTGTCCATCATGCTGGTAAGGATTGATGGATCAATGAGACTTGCCTACCTCAGTGAGGACAGGGAAAAGAGTGGCGGCTTTGATGTAAGGGCGGACGGAAGTATCGATGAAGATACATACTGGCAGCCAGGGGAAAATTCTGATGAGCAGGACGGCAAGGTTCCTGTGCCAGTGGTATACGACACTGATCAGATGAAGATTCTTGAGGCTCACATAGACAAATACTTTGGTGACTCGTCTAATGTCTTCCATGAAATCTTCTCTCCTGACATTCATGTGGATCTGTACATTGTGGAACCGACACCGGAGCGCAATTTTTACACAATTGTGACCATGGGAATGGGGGCAAGGCCTATGGATGTTCCAGAGGAGCTTGCCGAACATAAACTTGAGCGTGCCGAGCTTGTTATCTGCCTGCCTCCTGACTGGAAAGTAGAAAACGAAGACATGCAAAATGAGCGCTGGTACTGGCCATTCCGTCTGCTCAAGGTACTGGCACGTATGCCAGTCACCTGTGATACCTGGCTGGGCTGGGGCCATACCATTGATAATCAGGAGCCATACTGTAAACAGACTAAACTCAGTGCCGCCATCCTTACTGGTGTGGTCTGCGCTGCTGACGGTGCACATCTGTGCAAACTCAGTGATACTGAGGAGGTCAATTTCTATCAGGTTATGCCTCTGTACGCTGACGAGATGGAATACAAGGTTAACAATGATGCTGAAGCACTTCTTGACAGGATGGCTGATGTTGATTTCATTGTTGATATGGACAGACCTTCGGTCATTGGCGGTGAAAAGAAGAAGTCACGCCGTGGCCGCCGTGGTCCTTCATACCGCAGCTAACTGATCTCCAGGGCTCTGCGGCAACCGCTGCAGCAGCGCCAGCAACCTCAGCTGCTGCACACTCAGTACAGCAGCGGCTCCATAAGCTGCAGTGGCAAGTTCCGCTGCAGTGGCCAGCGCCACCGCTGTCGTCCTGGTGTGGGGCATGGGGCAAACGCTGCAGTGGCCAGCGCCGCTGCAGTCGTCCTGGTGTGAGCCATGGGGCGAGCACTGCTGTGGCCGGGACGGTTAGTCGTAGTGAATATAAATAATTCGTTGTAATACATTTTAGAAAGCGCCTTATTCTGCTTAGAGATAAGGCGCTTTTTTGATCATGCACTAATGGCCTGAGCAAGTCCGGGTTCTCTTTTAGAAAAATTCTTCGTACTCTTCTTCCTTCTGACTGTCGTCAAAGTTGATGCTGGAGACATAGGCAGAGCTGTCAGCTGATCCTGCAGGTGGTACTTCATCCATGTTTTGGTCTTTGGTACTGGATTTTGGCTTTCTGTTTGCCTGCTTTGCTCCAGATGCTCCTGCTGCATTGCCTGCAGAACCGGATGCTGTTCTGGAGGATGACAGGCCACTTGATAATTTGCTCTGAACATCTGAGATGCTCATACCCTGCATGTAGCTTATGGTATCTGAAGATGAGGTGTCAGCCGGGGATGGTGAAGACCATGGAGAGCTGCCGCTGTCAGCGCCCGCACCTGTCATAAAGGCAGAAGACAGGCCTGAGCCCGATGGCTGATCTGTCGGTCCATTAGCCTGGGAATATGTGCTCTGAGCAAGGGCCGATGTGTTCTGAGTCTGGGCAGATGTGCTCTGAGCCTGGGCTGGTGTATTCTGGGACTGAGCTGATGAGGCCATGGCTGAGGCGCTTTGAGCGGCAGCCTCCTTTGCTGCATCATCCTCTGGTGCAGATAAAGCAGGGCCTGAGCTGTCAGCAGCAGAGCATTCCTCGCTCTGGTCCCCCATAACACTGTCGCAGCCATCACCATGTGCTGAGCTGAACCTTGCGATCATGGAGCGCTCGTGCTCAAGTTCCTGGCGCAGCTCAGGATCATATTGCACCGCGTCCTCAAGCAGCATTATCAGGCGCGCAGCCTCATTTTTCCTCAGGGTTACACCTTTTTTCATGTGACTGTGATCATCAGACCACACTCTGAGATCGTATTTGGGGGCATTGTTGTTCCAGGAGACCAGACACAGCTCATTTCGCCATCCTGTATTCTGATTGGCTGAAAGAAAGCCGAAGCACTTGACGATTTCAAAGACAAGATCAGGCTTTTCTCTGTCACCATAGTTTCCGGAGCGCTCATAATTGCGATCGTTCTGTCCTGGTCCGCCCCAGGAGCCTCGGTCATTGCTGCGTCCGCGTCCTGCGCCTTGCCAGTTGCGTCCTCTACCATATCGACGTTCATAGCCGCCACTGCTGCCATTGCGACCATAAGCCTGACTGTTGCTGCCCTTCCAGCTGTTATTGCGCTCATAATTTCTCTGATCGCCAGCATAATAGTGATTTTGCCCGCTGTCTGAGTCACCATACTGCTGAGCTGCCCCACTGGATCCCCCAGCGCCTTCCATGCCGTACTTGTGTAATGGACTGCATCCTGACGACGCTTCAGGAGAGCCACAGGAAATATAAGTGTCCTGCTCATGAGCATATCTGTCATGTCCCAGCTGTGATGACAATGTCTCTGCCTGCTGGTGCAGGTTGTCCATACTGTCCATACCGAACTTGAACAGAGGTGGGCAGGCACATTCCTGCATGCCCTGTAATGACTGAGCATGCTTAGCAGCCGCTCCGCCGCAACTGCCCAATGGTCCCCCAGCTGTTACTGAGGCGGCAGTTTCCATATAAGCACTACTTGTCATGCCCATGTCAGCATCCTTACCAAAGGATATCTGTGTCTCATCGCCCGCATCATCATTCACAATAATCTCAGCTGCCATGTCCGCGCTGAAGGTGTTGTCCACGCAGCAGTCCCCGTATACTCCAGCACAAGGGCTGACTCCGGCTGCCCTGGCTGTCAGGGCAGTGCCAGCTGTCTGACTTATACCTGTAGACATGGCTATAGGGGCGCCCCTGGCTGCCATGGCTGTCAGGGCAGTGCCAGCTGTCTGACTTATACCTGTAGACATGGCCATAGGGGCTTTCATGGCTGAACGGTCAGCACTGGAGCGGCATGAGGCTGCAGAAATTGCAGTCCTGTCAGCCATCTCTGTACCGACAGCGGCTGCCACAGCCTCAAGCACAGCCTGATGAGGGTCACGGTCAAGGTCGTATACCTGTATGCTGGAGTTAAGGTTTGCCATAGTATTTTCCTCGGGATGGGTACCGTCAGTACACCACATGTCTGTCTGCTAATCAGAGCATGACAGTTTCAGGCAGGTCAGAACCTGAAACTGTCCCTGGCAGCATCAGTCACAGTCACGTAACCGTTGCTGTGCTTTCAGTATGCGCAAAAATCTTCCCGGTTAAAAATATCTGGCCCTTAACTGTAACCCTCCCCTGGCAGAGCTCGGCTGCCCTGACCTGCCATGCGCTGCACTGCACAAAACTGCACTGAGCAGCGCTACCTTATCCTGATGCTGTCTTGAACACCTTGACCTTCTGTCAGAGTATTGCTGCTGTCACTGTGGGGTGAGCCACTTATCTGGCAGCTTGAGCTCAGGTAAACAGTATCTGTCTTAAGGTATAGAGGTAAGGGCAAGGTACTGGCAATGGATAAAGGTACTATGGCCGTGGCTCCCACTGCCAGGTACTTATGAGTGATGAAACAGTGGCGCGTTGGATGGATGGATGGATGGATGGATAGATAGATAGATATAGAGAGAGTGTGTGTGCCTGCCAGTGGCTGTAATCTTCACAAAGCAGGCTTGAAGCTATGAGTACTGGCATATATCAGGTAGGGGAGCTGCAGCTCACTTGTTATGGTAACTGTCATGTGCTGATGACGAAGCATACGTGCCAGTAGAGATATGGAATCGTGCCTCATGCAATGGATTGAGGCAATGTCAGGGAGTGGGCAAGCATGCCATGCTGGCAGGCGCAGTCTATGAGGGTGCAGGCTGGCTGTGAGGTCAGGCACTGTAAAGGAGCAGGCAATCCTGCCATACATGCAGCTGTCATGTAGCGGGCAAGCCTGCCATGCGTGCAGGTAGCTGTCTTTGAGCAGGCAAGTCGACCATGGGGTCTGGCCGTTATCAGGGAGTTGGACATGGGGGGATGATGGCCGGCTGTCAGGGAGAGGGCAGGGGCTATTAGCATATCTGTGCTAACAGGCACATATGTGATGGGCATATAGTGAGCCGGCAGAGATCAGGATAATTTGCGATATTGTTCAGAAAGTGGATCTCAATTGCTGCAGCCCCTGTCTTTATCCTGTCTCTGGGCTGTCTTTATCCTGTGTTTTGCCTGTCTTAGTCCTGTTTATTGCCTGTTAATATAGTTCTGTAATCGCAGCTTAAATCTGTTGTATCAGATCTCCAGCCGCCTGTTTTGAACAGGCTGAACTTACTGTCTGCCCAGCTCATTACTGTCCTTTTGTTCTTATGGTTAATCGGGGCTGCTTTTGAGTGTATTTTTACCGTTTTATTTTCAGTTTATTTTTGCGGGGCAGATGAGGTTGGGGCGGGCGCCGACATGTCGTCAGGTCAACAGGCTGTCAGGTTGTCAGGTTAACAGATCAGGCAGTGTCAGTTATATGCTTTAGCCTCTGCTATCAGGCAGTATGGCTTTTGATAATCGACTTTGAGGTTTCTGTGGAAGACCTCCTGTCATGTGCTCATATAATGACTGTTGCTGTGCACTATTTGGATGATTCAATGTGCACCAATTTGATGCATATTATTATCCGTATACTGTGCCAGCGCCGGGGTAAGTGTTACGTGCCTGTATACTTGTCTGTATACGTGCCGTCATCATGGTGGACCAGGGGCCTTACCATGGGCCGGGCACCGGTCACGGACTTGACTTTTGACAGTGTCAAAGAGCTCTCGCAGACTGTAAATACGGGTTGTTCTGTCCTGAAATGGAGCCATGCGGGAATTTTAACTGTTTTGTGAGAATTGACGACATGACTGGACATTTCACTGTGTTAATATGCACAACTGCACGTAAGTTCAGTATTTGCGGCACTGTCCTCTGCCTGGGCAGGTGCCTGTATCGCCGGACAGCCCCTTTGTGCGGTGAGCGTTGGCATCAGTCAGTTCACTGTCAGTCTGCGTTACAGTTAAGTTAATTCTGATAAAAATAACACACATGCTGAATTATAGCGGGAGCAGGCTCTGACCCGAAACCTGTTAGAGCAGATCAATAAACAAGGAATAACAATATGTATCCTGAGATTGTGCCTGTGAAGGGCAATATCGAGTTAATACAGAACTCGGGAATTCAATTTGTTGACTACGACGTAATTGCCGACTGGCAAACAGAAGACAAGTACAGCGTTATAAACCGCATTAAAAAGGGATACTTTCAGGAGGGGGAAGATTCATCCTTAGTCAGACTCGTTCCTGAAATGAACTCTGATAAAGGCATGTACAACCCTTTTGAAAAAGGTGTTGAAGTCAACGACGCCCGTATCACCATGGATATGGCCACCTCACTTGAGCTTTATGACGGCCTGTGGTTCCCTGTCCCATACGTTAACTCCACCAAGCCAAATGGTCCTGATGCCCTGCCTACCAACTGGGTACGTGCCCGTATTGTACGAGTTACTGATAAAGATGCTATTGAGGATTGCAAGAGGCGTAACAGTCAGTACGATCATCTCGAAACTGAGGACATTGTCTGTGATCCCCTCAAGGATATCCCACGTGACCGTGACTATGTTTTCAGTGTCGATGAAAGAACAAGCAAGCCTTGTTATTACCGCGTAGTGCTCGCTTTTGATACTGCTACCCAGGAGAATGATTCCCTTGGCTACTTCGCTCCTACAGAGGAGGATGTTGAGGCCGGTCATCCTTTTGAGATGGCATACAGTGCTGATAAATATGCAGATTTTATCTACTCTCACTCTGAGGCCGGTCAAAGCGGAGCTGATCCTTCCAGTTCACGTAATAACTGGATCTGGGAGTGGTCTGAAAAAATCTTCAAAGACCTCTACAGAGAACGTATCAGAGCCAGAATCGATGACAAGAGCTTTGATAAGCTGCTTAAAGAGAAGCAGCATCATCTTCATTTTCTCAATGTGCTGGCCTTTATCGGTCTTATGGTAAAGCCTCAGCCGGTTCACATTAACTCCAACAAGATTGCCTGCGCACCTGTAGTGCGCTCCAAGGATATTGGCGTCTCTCTGGTTCTTGATATTGGCAATGCCCGTTCCTGCGCCATCATGGTCGAGGAAAATTCTGACAGCACTGCTCAGGATGATGACTTTTCCAATTCCTACCCTCTGCAGATCAGAGATCTCAATGCCCCTGAGAAAGTCTATGAAGGACCTTTCACCAGCCGTGTTGAGTTTACCCGTGCCAATTTCGACTATGACAGTACTTCAGCACGTTCAGGACGCAATAATGCATTCGGCTGGCCGTCCATGGTGCGGGTGGGCAAGGAGGCTGATAATCTGGCTTCACGTCGTGAGGGCAGTGAGGGCATGTCCGGAATGGTGTCACCAAAGCGCTATATCTGGAGTACAGATCCTAATGACAGTGCTGACTGGGTATTTAACAGCAACTCCTATCAGACAGAGAGTGCCACTATTGATGGCCGACTTAACAGGATAAGAGAACGTGCCTATCTGAGCAGTATTGGCTCCTTTTTCACCAGCGAAGGCAAGGCTGTCTTTGCTCTGGACGACAAGACTCTGAGCAACAGAGAGATTATGGAGTCAAGGTTCTCAAACAGCTCCATGATGACCTTTATGATTATTGAGATCATCATGCATGCTCTTACTCAGATGAATTCCGTATCTCAGCGTACCAGCCAAGGGCGGGGGCAGGCTGCAGGGTCGCCACGCTATCTTAAGTCCATCATTCTTACTACTCCTCCATGCATGAGCGCTGAAGAGCGTGAGCTGTATCGTGGCTGTGTTTACGAGGCTGTAGGCGCGCTGTGGAAGGCTCTGGGTTATGACCAAACTGCCAGTGTCGAGTTCAAGAGCAATGCTGTCTTAAAGGCAGAAGCTGAAGAAAGTGACCAGGAACAGCAGAGATTCATCTATCCTCAGTTCCCTGAGGTCGAAATGGGCTGGAACGAGGCTGAGGCCGGCCAGGTAGTCTATATCTACAATGAGACCCAGAAAACATTCAAGGGCCGCTGCAAGGACTTCATTAGGTCAATGCGTCGCTCAGTCAGTGGCAACAGAATTGGTGAGCGTCTGGTAGAGGAAGGACGCAATGGCAGAGAGCTGATTTCAGCCCGTTTTGCCACTCTGGATATTGGTGGCGGAACTACCGATCTGGTGGTCAAGGACTACTCTTTTATCAAAGATGCTGAGGAGTTCAGCGAGGATATCCAGCCGCGCGAAATTTACAATGATGGAATGAAGATTGCCGGCGACGACATTCTTTATGATCTGATCAGAAACTGCATTCTGCCAAGAATATCCGAGGTTCTTGAAAGCAATCCTGACATTGACCATGAAAAGCCTATGATGGCTCTGGTTGGTCAGGATAAGCAGAACAGGATGATGAGAATCCGCTTTGTTCATCAGATTCTGGCCAGACTGGCTTTCAAGATTCTCTATCATTTGGAGCATCTGGATCCTGAGGCTACTTCGCTTGTTATCACTGCTACTGTCCGTGAGTTCCTGGAGGACAAAGAGGTCAACAGCTCTCTGCCTGCAAATGTGGATCGCATGGGAGCATTTGAGCTTCCTTCTCCTGAGGTGGAGCGCTTTGTAAACAGCACTGTAGGTGAGTTTGTTAAAGGCTTCTCTATCATGGACATGACCATGAGCTTTGACATTGCCGCCATTAACAGGGCTATCAGCAATGACAGTGGTCGTTTTGATATCTGCCGTGCTCTGAACAAGTTCTGCGAGATCATTACTGCATTCAATGTTGATCTGCTGATGCTCACCGGCCGCTCTTCCAGGATTCCTGGTATCAGAACCTTCTTTATGCAGCGGTTGAACATTCCGTCCTCACGCATTATTAACATGCATGCTTACAGATGCGATAAATGGTATCCATTTAACCGTAATGGCAACTTCATAGGTGACCCTAAGACCACTGCATCTGTAGGAGCCCTGATCAGCCATATGAAGCTGGGGCTGAACAAGTTCCCTAACTTCAGGTTCAACTCGGCCCCATCAGTCAATGTCAACACTGCTCATTATGTCGGCATTATGACCAAGAACTTTATCCGTAATGAGTCAGTACTTTACAGGTACACCATTGACCAGTCCTCTCAGGAGGTTTTTGAGGGGACCGGTGATGCCGAAAGCCGCTTCAAGGCAGTAGGAGAGGCCAGGAACGGGTTTAATCTTAAGCTTCCGGTACAGCTGGGTACACGTGTACTTTCAGATCCATCGGTTCAGGCTGCACCTCTGTACAAGGTGGTCTTCCTTAAGGAGCCGGACAGGGTTGGCAGAGTACAGCAGGCCCGTCTGTTAAGGTACAAGTCTCTTGACAGCGCTTCGGTTCAGGATCTTTTCAAAGACATGGAGAGCAAAAAAGCCAAAGAGAAGCTTAATGACGCCCTGGAGCTGGCAGCAAAGATTGAGCAGCTGAAAAACAGCGCATCCTCTGAGGTTGCTGATTCTGATGTTGAGGCATTCAAAAACCAGCGTACCAATGAGCTTAAATCGGCTCTTTGGGAGGACTGTCTGCAGGAAGTAGGTGACTGGAGCAAGTTCTATACTGCGCCTGCTGAGGCTAAGAAAGGCTTATTTGGTGGTGTCAGTAAGAAGGAGCAGGAGCGCTTCGATACTGAAAAGGCAGCGGCTGAACAAAAGGCTATACAACTGCAGTATCAGGCTGCGAATGACAAGTATAATAGCCTTATTGCTGAAAAGGTTACTGCAGTGGTCGAGCGAGAAGCCCTGGAGCGTGGTACTTCTTTACGTACTCAGGCAGGAAATGAGGCTGAGATGCTTGAGTATGATCTCATGGACATTCTTGACAGTGCTCTTGAGGAAAATATCAAGTATGTACGTGATGATGTTGCTGAGACTATTGCGGAACTTAATCCTAAGCTGCAGTCCGGACGAGATGGACTTAAGGCCAGGATCAAGTGCATTGGCGGTGAGAACAGTCCTTACCCTCTGCACTTCATCAGAACTCTCAACAACAGGCGTACCATTCACTATGTGGATACCTTTGATATTGAGTCAGTAGAGCTGCTGTCAGACGGTCGCGACTACAAAGATTACTTTAAGTTAATGCTCTGGACCGTTGAAAACGATGCTCCTGATTTCTTTATGAACACTGGAACCATCTCAATTTCAGGTACACGCGCAGTTAACAAGCTGTAATTTCATCCGGCCCGCCGCTGTGCGCGGGCCTTTGCAGGAATAAAGAATAATGCAAAAGGAACTGATTAATGCAGCTTACGCTGCTCAAATGGCCGGAGTATGGCTTGATCGCAACAGAGGTTTGGAGTCTGATTTAAATGACCTGGCTCCGGAGCTCATTGCAGATCTGGCACGTGCAGCTGAATCTGCCGAAAACAATTCATTTAATATCAATCCTAACTCAACTGTAGCTGTTTTCGGTCCTTCTCAGGCCGGTAAGAGTCATCTTATTTCCGCCATGGCAGCCGATGAGAACGGTCAGCTGCTGACCCACTGGGATAACCAGGAAATTAACTTCATTACCCATGTCAATCCTCCTGGTGGCGGTACTGAGGCTACCGGCCTGGTAACCCGACTCACCCGTGGCAAGTCTGACTGTCCGGCAGGCTTTCCGGTCAAGCTCAAGGTCTTTAAAGAGATTGAACTGGCCATGATACTGGTCAACTCTTTCTACAGTGACTTTAACCCGTCTGAGATCCGCCTTGCTACTGATCGCTCAATCTATGTCAATCACCTCAGAGGTCTGAGCTCTTATGTAGACCAGAAGGCACGTGAGCTTTACCGCAGCTATCCGGCAGAAGCTCTCAAAGAGCTTGAGACTGCCGGTGCCGGTGGTCAGGTTATGAATCTTTCTGCCATCAACTCCTTTGATGTTCTGGCAGGCCGTGAGGTCAATGTTAACGGAGCATCAGAGTTTAACTACATCAGCCCTGATGACGTGGTCAATCTGGCTGATTATGTAAAGGACAACTCAGGTGGCAAGATTGATGGCTGGGATGATATGCAGGAGTTCTGGGAGCTGCTGCGTGATATGCTGCCATTTATGAATCTGGAGGGCCGTGTCAAAGCCCTGGGCATTCTTTGGAACAACTCATATCTGTTTAATGAGACTTTCAGGAAGCTGGCCTCCACTCTGCTTACCTTTGAGGGCCATACCTGTGTCTATGCTCCTCGTGAAAGCTGCATAACACAGAACGCGGAGGGTGTATGGGAGCAGCGCTCTGGCGGCACCATTATTGACGTAACCAAGCTCAATATGATCTTCAAGAATGAAGATCCTATGATCTGCGCTCTGGCTTCACCGCGCAATGGCGCTGTCGGTGATGATGCGACTGACCGTACTGTGGTAAAGCAGGTTGGAGTAAATACCTATCTGCTGGGCTCTCTTTCCTACGAGATGGTGTTTATTCTGGAGGGCAACAGCAAACTGGATGCCTTTGATATTCTTGATCTGCCTGGTGCCAGAAGTCGTCAGAAGCTTTCTTTGAAAGCGATTGAAGAGAAGTGCAGGCCTTTCATTGATGACTACAATTCAGCCGATGAGTCAGGTGCCAAGACTGCTTTTGAGTTTTTACGCCGTGGCAAGGTAGCCTATCTGTTTGACCGCTACTCCAATAAAAGGGAAATGGATCAGCTGCTGCTGTGTATTTCCGCTGACAAACAGCAGGAGGTCAACGAGCTCAATCCTATTATGAACAGCTGGGTTGACAAGAATGTGGGCGCTACAGCTGAGCTGCGCCACAACTTCAACTACAACCCTCTGACTGTAGCCTGTACCAGATTTGATGCCTATCTTATTAACCAGTTGACCAATATCAGAAATGGTGTACCTGTAACCATTACCGATGCTACCAGCAAGACTCTGGACTTCCTCAAGATGAGTTCCTGGTTCCTCAACTGGGATTCAGGCAAGTGCTTCAACCGCGTCTTCCTGGTGCGTAAGCCACGCATTGGCAAGGAGTTCAATGCCTGGTTTGAGTTTGCCGAGGATGGTAAGACCGAACTTAAGATTGCTGATAACGATGTAGACAAGATCGAAACAATCAAAAACAGCATTCTGGAATGTAAGGACTTCGTCAATGCCATTGGTGAGGACAAGATTAATAAAGTTGTAGACAATTTCCTTGAGGTCAATAACGGCGGCGCCGCATTAATTGCTGATTCCATAAAGAGCAATGCTCTTGATCAGAAGAAGCGTACTGAGATGAAAGCTGACGAAGTCAAAACAGATCTGCAGAATGTAATTTCCCGTCTGTCCCTCTTTGCCAGAAGAGAAGGCGCCGAGGCTATGGAAAAGGCAGCTGCAGAAAGCCGCAAGGTAGCTCTTGGTCTGATGCAATGTAATCTCATTTACCCTTGCTTTGGCCATATGCGCTCGCTGCTTGAGCTTGCATGGGGCACCATGGAGAAGTGCTACCGCGACGCCGGCGGTTCCGGTTCCCGCATTGATGGCTTTATTCAGGCTGTAAGCCGTGCTTATCTTGATAATCTCAACGGCCTGTGCCGTAAGGGCAATCAGCGTCTGGCCAATCTGGTCTACCTCATTTGCGATAATTATGAGAAGCATGAGCTCAAGAATTTCTCTGATAATGAGGATGAGTACCGCGAGGCATTCTCTTTCTGCTGGAATGAGACTGAAAAGCGTTTCAAGACCGTAGATGAGTTCAGAAACGATGTCTTTGCGCTCTTCAACAGCATCTTCAATGAGATAGGCAAGGCCTTTAACTCTCAGCAGGTACGTATCAAATACTATATGTATCAGATGCTCAAGGACAACCAGAGCTCAGCTTCCATTGGCGCTGATGATGAAATGATGCTCTTCATCAATGTCATGAGCATGGTTATCAGCGATTTCAACCTTTATCTGGGCACCAATCTGCTGCCTGATGATGAGGAGAAGGAGCGCTTTGCTTCTGAAGTATCTCCAAAGATGGGTAAGTCCAAGGCTCTGGAGCGTAAGGAACTGGCCGAGTTTGCAGCTGTCCAGGCCCGCAGATCCGGTATTCTGGGCAGGGACAACGGCCCGGTCAACAGCTGTGTTCTTTATGAAAAGCATGTCAGCATGGAAAGCTATAAGCAGGATCGTGATGTTTTCTGCCAGCAGGTAGCACGGGACGAAAACTGGGCACTGCCAATGCTCACTGAAGAGAGCACCGGTAATTTTGAGTTCCGTCTCATCAGTGATTTTGTCTCGGTTCTTTCCTATATGATGTGTAATGTAAACATTCATTCGGACAGCAAGTATCAGTTCTCATCTGAAGAGAACATGCTGCTGTGCAGAATTCTCAGCACCATGGAGAGGTGTGCCTAATGTCCGATTCAAATACCAAGGCTGTTGGAACCTATAAGAGTGAAGGGCCTGGCAAGGGTAATGTCACTGTAGAAGGTTTTATTCTGCAGCGTAATGCCAATAATCCAGATGACGGTATTTATATCAAGGTTATGCGTAAGGCAGCCTCAGATGAGCAGCCTCTGCGCTACTGGCCAAAGGAAGGCAATCTTGATAAGGATGGCTTTATCTTCATTCCAAAAAAACGCCTCCATCAGGAACGCCGCTCTCTGACCATTAATCTTGAGAGCGATGTTATCGATCCCATGGCATGGGCAGCCTCTGAAGAGTTTGTCCTTCGTATCAAGGGCAAGGATTACTCAAGCGGTGCTGATAAGCAGTTTGTTTATGAATTTGGCGTAGCCAACGGCAGCCATGATCGCTGTGTTACGGCCAGCTCATCAGTTCCTCTTGAAAAAGATGAAGAGGTTATTCCTGTGCAGCATGAGTCCAGTCCTAAGACTGAGCCAACTCGTGAGCCGGCCAGTGCTCCGGCAGCCGCCGCTGCCCTGTCAGGCGCTGCACCAGCAGCGGCTCCATCAGGAGCTGCGGTACCTCCAGTTCCGCCAGTGCCTCCAGCTTCACCTGTCCCTGAGCCTCCGGCAGCTCATCAGGCTCCCGCAGCAGCTGCTGCCGCGCCGGCCTCAGGCGGCAGCAACAAGATGATGATCATTGCTGCAGCTGCAATAGCCGGACTGGCTGTTCTGGGTGTGGGCGGTTATTTCCTTTGGAGCATGCTCAACGCCAAGCCTGAGTACAAGCCATGTGATCTGGGCGAGGCCGGCCGCACCGACAGCGAGATCATTTCAGGATGCCTTAGCAGCAAGCCTGCTGATGCCGATCTCCAGAATCTGCTTGCTCAGTCCATCAAGAATGAGCGCTGCGAGATTGTGCTGCGCCTGCTGCGCACCAAAGGCCGTGCTGCAGATGGTGGCAATTATGCCTACATCTATTCTGTTTATTCTGATCCATCCAGTCAGTACAGCAGCAAGTGCATCAGCAAGAGCGACTCCGATCATAAGTACTGGGCTGAGCGTCTCAAGGGCGACAAGAATTTCAATCCTGAGGCCGCTCAGAAAGTTCTTGAGCAGATTGCCCAATAACAGGCTAAACTGTCGTTCCTGTGCAGTGCAGTACATTGGAGATTTGAAAACAGATGCCTGTAGTTGATTCAACTGCCCGTTATAAGCACCTTGGTCCGGGCAGGGGCAAAATTGTCATTGAAAACTTCGACCCTGATTCAGTTATCGATGACTACAGAGACGGTCTTGATATTCTGGTTCTTGATCGTCATGAAAGACCGCTTGAGTTCTGGGAGTCACCAGCTGAGGACGATTTTTTGCGTATCGTTGCCAAAAATGCCCGCAAGAGAATACGCGAGTTTGAGTTCGAGGTTGATTCCACTGTGGTAAATCCCATGGCCAGTGATCTCAGCGGCGAGTACGTGCTCAAAATCAAAGGCAGGAATAATTACATTCTCCGTTTTGTGCTGACGGCAAGGCAGACTGAAGGGGGTCTGCCTGAGGCCAATACCACTTATTTCACCAATATAAAAAGGGAGCCTGCAGTCCAGACTCAAGGTATGGATGAGGGTTATCAGACAGAGGACCACAGACAATCCGGCCATGAGCAGGTCAGGCGTGAGCCTGACCATGGTGCTCATGCCCTTGCTTTTGATGAGGAAGCGCTGGAGCGCCGCCGCGTCAGAGGCAGTCGTATCATGATGGTTGTGGGGGTTCTCTGTGTCATTGGTCTGCTGGCCGGTGGCGCTCTCTTTGTTATGAACATTATTGAAAACAGGGTGATGTAAGTTTAATGCTGACAGTACGCCCATCAGCGCCCGCCCGTTGCAGGAGCCATGGCTGTCCCAGCCAGCCCTCCGGGCAGAGCAGGGGCGTGCGGGCGCTCTCAGCTTAACTGTATGGTGCTGCCGGGAACGCAGCAATATTTCGAGGAATTACACTGTGTTTAACAGCTTTTTTTCACCTGGCCGCAAGGCCGGTGCTTTGACTGCACTTGCCATGGCAGTTGCTATGGCTGTGACCTCAGGTCAGGCTGCAGCTGCTCAGAGCACTGATCGCAAGCCTTTACTGATGGAAGGCAAAACCACTTTATATCAGCGTGTGCTGTCCACACCAGCCTGTCTGCTGCACGAAAAGGCCGATGCCTCTGATGCCGGCCGCACTGTACCGGCCCTTAGCCAGTACTATGTATACGGCGAGCAGGGCAATATGTATGAAGTAGGCTCTGACTCCATTGGTACTGTTTCCGGCTTTATGAAAAAGGACTGTGCCGTACCATGGAAGATGCAGCTGGCCCTGATGTTTACCAATCCGGCCAACCGTAACCGTGCTCTTATTTTTGAGCAGGAAACTGCCCTTGATCAGATTATCGACAATGAGGACGGTGCTTCCCGTTATAAGAAACTTTACGATCAGGTAGCCAAGACCAAAACGGCCGATAATGTGATATCCATTGAGCCTGAGGAATATGTTGACTATCAGCAGAAATTCTATCTGCTGCCTATTCTCAACAGTGTTGAGAGCATGTATCCGGACGGCTCCCTGGTTTACAAGCACGAGATTGCTTCCATTACTGCCAAAGAGGCAGCTAATGCTGCAAGTGCAACAACTGCAGAAACTGCAGGCAGCTCAACTGCCGGCAGTGCCGGTTCCCAGGGATCTGCTGCTGGCAGCGGCACAGCTGCTGATGCTGGTACCAAGACGGCTGCAGCAGGCGCGGATAAGCCGCCGGCAGCCGGAGCTGATCCGGCCGCTCAGGCGGGCGACCCAACCATTGTAAGTTTCAAGTCAGCCGTAGTCTTTGTTATTGACTCCTCCATCTCAATGCGTCCATATATTGAGCGTACCAAGAAGGCTGTCAACAGCATTTACAAGAGCATTGAGTCAGCAGGCCTTAACGACAGCGTTCATTTCGGCCTGGTCTCTTTCCGTGCTGATACCCGTAAGGTACCTGGCCTTGAATACACCTCAAAAGTGTATCTGCGCCCTGGTGAAGCTTCTACAGCTGAAGAGTTCAACAAGAAGGTAGCCAGCCTGGATCAGGCCAAGGTTTCCTCCTCTCAGTTTGACGAAGATGCTTATGCCGGTATCGACATGGCCCTCAAGGAGGTTAACTGGAACGACTACGGCGGCCGTTACATAGTGCTGATTACCGATGCCGGTGCCATTGGCGGTTCTGATCGTGAAAGCTCCACCGGTCTTGATGCTGCTGCCCTGCGTATGGAAGCTGACCACTATGGCGCAGCTATCTACACCATGCACCTGCTGACCAGCTCCGGTAAGAAGACCCACAAGAAGGCTCGTGAGCAGTATGAGGATCTGAGCTTTAATCAGGTACTTAACAAGCCACTGTACTATCCAGTCAACGCAGGATCAGTAGAGTCATTTGGCTCCATGGTTGATACTCTGTCCCGCTCTCTTACCAATCAGGTGCAGCTGGCAACTCAGGGTATGATGGCCGCCGGTTCATCACTTTCAGCAACTGAAGAGCAGCCTGCAGAGCCAGCTCCTGAAAAGGCTACTCAGGAGCAGAACAATGCTCTGCAGGAAGACAGCCGCAAACTTGGTCTGGCCATGCAGCTTGCCTACCTTGGCCGCGTCAAGGGTACTGAGAGTCCTGAGTTCTTAAAGGGCTGGATGTATGACCGTGATGTTGATGACCATAACAAGCAGGTATGTGCTCCGGTAGTTCTGGTGAACCGCAATCAGCTCAGCGACCTTTACAATCTTGTAAATGGCGTACTACAGGCCGGTATTGCAGGTCAGCTTTCCAGTGAGGACATGTTTACTCAGCTGCAGGCTCTGGCAGCTCAGATGGGCCGTGATCCTTCACAGCTGTCAAAGAGCTCCTCCATTGGTGAAATGGGCATTATGGGTGAGCTGCTCGATGAGCTTCCTTACAAGTCCACCATTGCCTCAATGAATGTTGAGGACTGGAACAATATGGGCTCTCAGGAGCAGGAAGAGCGCGTCCGCGCCCTGGAAAACTCTCTGAAGTATATTCAGCACTGTGCTGGTGATAACGACCGCTTTATCCGCCTTAACGAAGATGCTGACAGCTCAGAGGAAGTTTACCCAATCCCTCTGGAGGCTCTGCCTTAACAGTACTGCGTGACGGGAGCAGCCCGGCGCATAAAATCAAGGGCCTGACAGATTTTTCTGTCAGGCCCTGCTGATTGATGGGGGTATGGTTTTTAATCCCGGCTTTGCCAGATGCGTTTTCAGGTCCTCAGTCACAGCCATAATTCCCTCCTTTCCTGCTGATTGATGGGGGTATGGTTTTTAATCCCGGCTTTGCCAGATGCGTTTTCAGGTCGCAGTCACAGCCATAATTCCCAATTTCCTGCTGATTGATAGGGGATATGGTTTTTAATCCCGGCTTTGCCAGATGCGTTTTCAGGTCGTCAGTCACAGCAATAAGGCCCTGCTTTCCTGCTGGTCCAAAGATGGCAGTTCTGTCCTGCCTTTACCTTGATATGGCTCTTTGCGCTTCCAGCTCAGGAGCAGGGTAATCATGACTGAATAAAACGCTGAAAATGGCGCATTAATGAGGAAAAAACTGTTGAAAAACAGCCTTTATTGCGCATCTGTGCTCAATTTTTTCACATTGTGAGCAGCAGGACAAAATGCCAGGAATAATCTGTTTTTAGGCTGATACACTTGCGCTATCATACATTCATACAAATTACAGTCAGACTTAATTCAGGACATATTCAGGATACCGGCCAGGATAGTCACACATGCTCAGGTGAGCCTGAGGCCCGGCCCAGGCCCCGGATCAGGCTCGGCCCTGAAAACAGGGGCAGCACGGCATGCTGCACAACAGGCTGCAGCTGCTGTTGCGGCTAAGGGGCGGTGGTGGCCGGTTAATCACACATAAGGACTGCATAAGGCCAGACAGGGCTGTGCAGATGATGGGTTAATAACTTAATCACAGGAAAAGCGTCATGCTTGAGATTAAAAACCTGAAAGTTGTCAGGGGCTCCTTTAACGTCACTCTGCCAGAGCTTTTCATCGATGATGGAGAGTGCGTTGCTCTTTGTGGCATCTCGGGTTCAGGCAAGTCAACTTTGATGGAGGCCATTGGCCTTCTGACTCCGGCTTTGTCAGTTGAGCAGTTTGTGCTTGATGATATTGAGGTCGACATGCTCAGCAATGGCGATTCAGAGGCTTTGCGTATTTCTGAGGTGGGCATTATGCCTCAGACAGGTGGCCTTTTGCCTTATCTTACAATCAGGGAAAATCTCGTTCTGCAAATTCACCTGGCGCTCAGAAAGAAAATAACCCCGGTTTTCAAAAACAAACAGGTCTCAAAGCCGGTACCGAATACTACAGTGGCCCTGCAGGAAGCTGAGGAGCGCGCTGCAGCAAGGCGTGCAGCCCGCGAGGCCACTGCAGAGAAGGCCTCTGAGGATCACTCATGGCTGGATACACTTAATGATGAGAGCAGCGTTCTTGACGGAGCCAATGCCCGCTCAGGAACATACAGTCAGCTCAGTAACCCTCATGATCAGATAAATGCCCGCACCGGTACCGTCCCTGAAGCCGTGCGCAAAGAAAGCCGTATTCCTTACATCAAGGGTGATGATCGCTACAGTCGTACTCTGAAGATAAGCAATGAGTCCGGTAATGAGCAGTGTGCCAACTTTATGCGCTCTCTTGAGCCTTATATAGAGCGTCTTGGACTTGCCGAACATCTTGACAGGCGCCCTGATCAGCTCTCAATTGGTCAGCGTCAGCGCGCCCTCTTTCTCCGCTCCATTGCTCACAAACCACGTCTGCTGCTCATTGATGAACCTACCTCATCTCTTGACCCTGATACAGCAGCAAGTCTCTTCCGCTCCATAGATGAGATTTCCCAGGAAGCGCGTATTTCAGTGCTGCTGGTTACCCACGACATTGGGGCTGCATCCCGTTACCGTCGCTACATCTACGACAAGAATGCCTCATATAAAGAACATTCTGTCTTTGTTGCAGCATCTGACAGTGGCGACAGGCAGCGCATCCCTGATGGTGATGGCCGTTTTATGTCAGGACATGCCATTGATTTTCCGGCCGCCAGCAATTTAAGTCAGAAAGTTCACGGTGGTGATGGAGGCGATGTCGATGAGGATATGCGCAATACTGTCTACAAGAGTGATGAGCAGGGCTTCCATGAGATAAGAGCAGCAGGAGACAGCAGCAGGGCCGGTGATGTGGCTGATGAGCTTTATCGCGGCTATGGCGGATCTTATGATCAGTTCAACTACAGCTCAGCTGCAGGCAGCCATGCAAAGGCTGATGATGATCTGTTCAGAGCAGGTGATGCTGCTGTGCATGGCTTTGGCGGTCGCAGAAAGATAAACGACCGTGTGACCCACTACACCACATCGCTTGAAAATCTTCAGGCACGCCTTAAAAGGCAGAGCAACAGTCAGGATGGTCATAACGTCTATGGAGCTTCACTGACTGAGGCAGGAGCTAATCTTTATACAGGAGCGGTGCATCTTCCTGGCAGTGACTACAGGGGCAGAACAGCCTCTACCCATATTACCGGGCAGGCCGCTGTCAGCGCCATTGCAGCCCAGTCAGCCTCGGACATGGCTGGCGCTGATTTAACCGCAGATATCAGTGCTTATGCCGGGCCTGCCGGTGTGGGCGGACCTGATGGAGGGGCTATGGCCGATCCTCTGCAAAGCAGACCAGGTGGCAGTATGGCAGACAGCGACAGATCGGATCTGTCTGAAAGTCAGAGTCAGCAGACAGGGGGAAGAGTCTGATGTTATTTAAGCTTGCATACAGGGAACTTACCTGGGACCGCATCATGAGCATCTGCCAGGTTGCGGCCATAGCCAGTATTATTGCACCACTGCTGCTGCTTTTTTCCCTGCGTTACGGCATTCTTGAAGAGCTCAGGGAAAATCTCATGAATGATCCCAAGGTGCTTTCTCTGACTCTCGATACTTCCTATCGCCTCGACAGTGCCTTTTTTAACAAGCTCAAGAGTAATCCAAATGTGGGCTACATTATTCCTGAGGTCACAGCACTCAATGCCCTGGTGGATATCAAATTCCCTGGCGGTGTCAAAAGAGCCGAGGTTATTCCTACCAGCCCGGGCGATCCTGTAGTGCTGGGATCTGATATTGCCTACAGCTCAGACAGTGATGCTCTTGCAGATCATGAGACTTTCATTAACGAGAGTTTTGCCCTGCAGCGTAACCTCAAGCCTGGCGATACCATAACAGCTGTAATTTCCCGTACCCGTGAGGGCATGCGTCAGAGTGCCCGTATTGAACTTACCGTCAAAGGCATTATTAAACAGCGCTTTGTCGACAAGGACAGCATCATGGTTAACCTTGATGTGGTCAACGCCATTGATGATTACCGCAACGGCTATGATCCGGCTTTGCTTACTGACGGCAATTATGTGCGCGAAAAAGACCGTATCTACGCCAAATTCCGTCTTTATGCCCGGGATTTGGCTGCTGTAACACCTTTGTATTATTCACTTGTCGAGCGCCATCTTAATGTCACCTCCAAGATTCGTGAGATTGAGAATGTCAACGCCATCAGCAGGGTGCTCAACTTTGTTTTTGGTGTGGTTGCGCTGGTTTCCGTTACTGGTGGCGCCATTGCTCTGGGCGGACTGATTTTCAGCTCCCTCAAGTCCCGCCGTCGCAATCTGGTGCTCTTAAGACTGATGGGCCAGACCAGATCAGATATCTATCTGCTGGCCACCATAGAGGCTGTCATTATTTCCCTGGTGGGCTTTGTCCTTGCCTATGTCCTTTACAGCATTGGCTCGGGCATCTTCAATGACTACTTCCACAACCTCATGATGGGACCTGTCATCAGCCGTCTGACCGTGCTGCACATAGTATCGTTCCTGGGTGCAACAGTAGGTATTGCCTCAGCAATAGCTCTGCTTTCCACCCATTATGTCTTCCTTAAGGTTCAGATAGCAGACATTCTGCGTGAGGCCTGATGCACTCGCACCTGGCCCCGCATTGACAGGCCGGCTCTGCTGCCCGGCCCGGCCTGCTGACAGCTGCACCCGTCAGCGGTTGCCCTGGCGGCCGGGCGGGCTGTGCACAAAATCACAATTGCTGCGCTTTTTCCTGGCCTCTGTCGTGATCATAGTCTTTTACTGTGGCACTATAGGCCCTGGCTGTGTTATTGACTTTAATTATGTCAAAACCGCTTTATGACTGCACGGTCTGTAGGCTGTTTGCTGGATAAACCTGGAGCAGCAGCTCTTCTTTCACTGGAGAAATTTATTATGCAAAAGTCTTTACTGTCTCAGGCATGCGCTCTTGCCGGACAAGGTTTCAACAGCGTCAGACAGGGCGGCAGGGCCATGTTGTTGTCCGCTCTGCTGGGCATGGGTGCTTTTGCTGTTGCTGCTGCCGTGACTCCGGCTCATGCTGACGAGGCCGATAAGACCTGGAATCCCAAGCCGGCTGCAGATGACGTCACCGTAGCAATGCCCTGCGGCGGTTTCATGGTGTTCAGAAAGGTTTATACCAGCAATGACAAGAAGCTGGATGACAAGGGCTTCTCAGCCGGCAGCAACAATGCCGGCTCCATGCTCTCGCAGTCACCTAACAGCCGTTACATCCAGGGCGCTTTCCACGATAAAGACGGCTATTACTATCTGATCTCAAAATATGAGCTTACCGAGGCCCAGTATGAAGTACTCAGTTCCTGGAACGGTGGCAAGGGCAAGTGTACGACCAAAAAGTTCACCGTCAGAGATCGTAATCCCAAGACCGGTCTGTCCTGGTTTGATGCGGTCAACCTGACCCGCTCCTATTCGTTGTTCCTTTCAGGCGAAGGCGCAGCAGCTGCTCCGCAGAGTGCTGATAAGATACCGGCCTTTGCCCGTCTTCCTACCGACAGTGAGTGGGAATTTGCAGCCCGTGGCGGCATGAATGTATCCTCATCTGAATTCAGTGCCGACGTCTTCCCTTTTGCCGAGGGCAAGACCATTGCTGATTATGCCTGGTTTAAAGGTCAGGGCAGCTCCTCTGACGGCAAGGTACGTGTAGTAGGTCTCAAGGAGCCAAATCCTCTTGGTATTTATGACATGCTGGGCAATGTCTCGGAAATGATGATTGATCCTTTCCATGCTACCCGCACCGGCCGTCTGCATGGTCAGTCCGGTGGTTTTACCGTACGTGGCGGCAGTGTGCTCAGCGGACCTGATGAGATGATTACGGCCTATCGCTTTGAGCGTGCCTACTTTACCAAGGGCAAGGAAACTCAAAGCCGTGACATGGGCCTGCGCATGGTACTGGCCCTGCCATTTACCACTTCCATGGGCGAAGTACGTGATCTCAATGCACAGGTAGCCCAACTGGGTACTGATGATGCGGCTGATACCAAGGGCGGCGGCAGCGTTAATGCCCTTGGTGAGCTCGATAAGATTCTGGCACAGCACAAAGCCGCCCAGCAGCGTGCTGAGGCTGAAAGCAAGAAGGCCATGGAGCAGGCTGCCAAAGCCCGCGCACAGGCTGAGGAGGCCCGTAAGCTGGCCGAGTCGGCCAAGTCTTCAGCCCAGGCCGGATCTGATGCCGTCAAGGCTGAAAACGATCAGCTTAAAAAGGAGCTGGCTGCCCAGAAAACTGAGGCTGATACTGCCCGCAAGGAGCTTGAAAGCATGGGGCAATATATTCTGACCATGAATCAGAACCTCAACAAGCTGCGCTCCAATATGATTGAGTCCAATGCCCGTCGTGATGAGATGCGTGACCGTGCCATTATCTCCAGCATGCGTCTGGGCGGCTATCTGTGCAGCAGTATTGCCAAGGCCGAGGTAGAGCGTGAGCTTAAGGCAAATGTGCTGGCCATTCTGACCCGCAGTCAGAAGAACATTCCATGCGATGAGGGTGATGACAAATGCGTCAAGCGCAAGGCAGAGCAGCTCAAGAAGGCTGAAGAAAACGTAGCCATTGCCGGTGTTACCGTGGATTACCTGCTCTCTTACTATGCTGACCACCTGACAGATACCAACGATACCTTCGATCACAAATTCATCAAGGCTCAGCTCAAGAACGCCCAGCAGGCCATGGGCCGTAACAATGGCGAGCTGCATCGTTATATTGCTCAGTTCGAGACTGACGCTGCAAAGTACAGCAGTGGCAGCCGCGACCTCGAGGAAAACAAAAAGCGCTGGCTCAAGCAGTGCATTGGTATTGCCCGCAGCAAGTAGGCCATGCCCCAGCCCGGCTGCCGCCGTGCTGCCGCGCGGTGGAGGTCCGGCGCCTCCATGCTTACAGCTGCTGCAGTATTAACAGTCAATAAGGACAGTCAGATGTTACGTTTTATGCGTCTTGACAGAGAGGCACTGGCCCCTCAGACAGTTGATGCCATGACTGGCACAGCCTCACTGCTGGATTCATTGAATATCAGTAGCAATGCCCGTTCTCTTATTGCCTCTGTGGATGCTGATGGCAGCAAATTCAATTTCACCACAGCTTTTTCGGGCAACGTCACAGGAGTTTTTCTGGTGGACGGTGTGCCTCAGTTTGAGGACGGCCATAAAAATGCCGCAGCCCGATATGAAGCCGCCACGGCCGAGATTAGAAGTGCTCTGGAAAGTGCTTATCCTTCACCCAGAGCAGGCGCCATTCCTGACAGCAGCCATACTCTCAGCGCCCCTGAGTTTCTCTGTCTGCTGTTACAGTATCCGCAGCATCTGGTGGTAGTCGATGACAGTTATCCGGTTATAGTTCCCGCCATGGAGAGCGGCTATTACGCCACCATGCTCGATGCTGCCCACACAGCCGCTGATGCAGCAGCGGCTGCTGCAGCCGCAGCTGTGCCGCCACCGCCGCCTCCACCTGCAGCCGCTCCGGCAGCAGTCCCACCGCCACCTCCGCCACCGGGCGCTCCAGCAGCAGGAGCTGCCGCCGGCGGTGCAGCGGCCGGAGGCCTGAGCGGCTGTCTGATTGCCCGGCTTATCGGCCTGCTGTTGTTGCTGCTGGTTCTGGGCATTTATTTCTGGCGTTTCTGGCCATGGCCATTTGAGGATCTGGTCAATTCACAAGTCGATGAACTTACCATGCTTGAGGAGCAGCTGGTCCGTGATGAGTCGGCTTTTGCCAGGGTCAATGAGCTGCTCGAACAGAGTGAGTCTCTGATTTCCCTTTCCGAAGAGAACAGCCGTCTTAATGATCTTGATGCTCAGCTGGCAAAGCTCGAGCAGGAACTGCAGATCCGAGAGGATCTTGAGCAGCTGTTGCTTCAGACTGATGCATTCCTTAAGGAAGAACAGCAGCCGGCAGTTCAGGCGGCCGCTGAAGCTGGCGCAACAACTGATAAGACCGTAACAGCCAATGGTAAAAAGCTGCCCAAGTGCGAGACTATTATCAAAGAGGGCAAAGTTCCGCAGCTGCTGATTGCAACTGACGGTTCGGGCTCCATGATTAAGCCGCTTAATGACGGCACCATGAGAATTACCGCAGCCATTAAGGCGGCTCATGCTCTTGTGGACAGTGTTGATAAGAATGTGCC
Source organism: Anaerobiospirillum sp. NML120511 (assembly GCF_023050955.1). NCBI lineage: Bacteria > Pseudomonadati > Pseudomonadota > Gammaproteobacteria > Aeromonadales > Succinivibrionaceae > Anaerobiospirillum > Anaerobiospirillum sp. NML120511. Next base: position 30,411 of record NZ_JALKIK010000004.1, on the reverse strand, counting down.
GGTCAGGCTCTTTGGCATGCAGGGATGTCCCCTGGCCCGCGATTACGGAACTTTTGGTGCCTCACAGCGTTCTGCTTTGAAAAAGGCCATAACTCAAACCAATCCCATGAATGTAAGAGGCATGCTGCCATTTGAGGTTCTGACTCCTCTTATCAGTGGTCTTACCGGTATGGTCAATGCGGCTCCGGCCGGAGTTGAGAGTGTTGGTATTCTGATTTCCGATGGTGTCGATACCTGTAAGAATACGGAGAATATGGATATCTGTGCTGTTGCCAGAAAACTGCATAAGAGTAAGCCACTGCTTAAAATTCACGTCATTCTCATAGGAGAAGACGCTCCTGATGCCAAGTGTGTAGCAGATATTACCGGAGGTAAGGTCTACCGTCCGGGAGATGCCATCAAGCTGGTTTCCAACCTCAAAAGCGCCGGCAAAGCCCTGGAGAAAGTCTGCAATTAGACCATTAAACATTGCTGCCTGACCGCAGCCACCCCGGACGCAGCCCTCACTCATCCGTCCTGAATGCGGCCAGGGCGCCCCTCCAACCGGACTGCAGCCAGGGCGCCCCTCCAACCGGACTGCAGCCAGGGCACCCCTCCAACCGGACTGCAGCCAGGGCACCCCTCCCTCCGTCCGGACAGGAGACCGGGCATATGGCCCCCATGTACACAGGATCACCATATGTCATTGCCCCTTTATGTAAGCCTGTTGGCTCTGTGCGCTGTTTAAAGCTTTACAATGGCAGTTCAGCTGTATTGCAGGCGCTGCAGCCAGTGCCGCCTTGACCAGGTTCCATGGTATTGCAGGTGCTGCAGCCTGTGCCGCCTTGACCAGTTGCCATGGCGGCTGCATGCTTTCAGGAGTAACAGCTTTTCGTGGATGCAGTCAGTATCTGTTTTTACATACTGTCCTGGTTCCAGGTAAGAGCCTGGTACAATAGGCCTGGTATCATTTTTCAGACTGTCAGCCATCATACATTCTGCCTGTATGCAGCTTATGCGGATTTCCTGTCGCAGAGAGCTGAAAGTGCGCAGCTGAGAACATCCCAGAAAGAAATTAAGAATTTGTACCTGAACACCTGCTGGCTTCTGCCGCCAGTAAGAGCATCACATTCATCAGGAGTGCTGCAGCGGCCACCAGCATTTGAGTTCCGGCTGCAGAATGTCCGCCAGGCTATGCCCCTGCAGAATGCAGACAGTGCACTGTATTCATGTCAGATGGTTTTACGCTGATGGGACTGCCATACTGACTGGTGCAGAGGCACTGATTTTTACAAGAACAGATTAGACGTTGATATTCACGTAGTTCTGGCTGAGGGCTTTTCCTTATGCCAGTTTGTGTTGCTGACCTGACAGGCTCGGACTCTGCCGTCCTGAAATGGTCTGCCGGCCGTTGTGAGATCTTCTAATGCTGTAAAGAGCATGGAAAGATCTTTATTCTGGCCATCATCACATGCCCAGCCCGGGGCAGATCCGGTGCAGCAAATAATGGCCCGACCTGTTTCCGGCAGCTCACCATGCCTCGGCTACGGGGCGGTCCCGCCGCGCGACATGACAGCAGGAGCGGTTTTGATCCCGGGAACGGGCCGGTTCTGTCTGTGGCTTCATGCTGCCTGTATGTATTCCAGCTGACATGACAGTGTGGCCGGGCCGTTCACGGCTCCGGCTGCATGCGCATTATGACAGCGCATATGGTAACTGGCCTGGCCTTGTCTGGCTGTGCTGTTGGGAGCAGCTGGGTTGGTGGGCCCGGGAGCTCCATTTGGCTGAATGGGGCTGTGATGAGCAATGATTTACTTGAGCTGCTCTTATGCCCGCCTTAGTAAGGAAATATGAGGCAGCTGCAGTTGTGTCTTTCACAGGGAAAGAGAAAAAGCTAAAACGAGGTTCACATGCGAAGAGACCCGATTGTCAGCGGCAATATTTCTGAGCTGGTACCAATTGGTCTGGACGGACGTCCTGTTTATACCAATGCAGGCTCATTTCTTGATGCTTTGACTTTCAATAACAAGTCCCACAACGATTTCATCCGTCATCTGGCCGTACCTCAGATGTCAATCGATGGCCTGCACATGGATTGGTATGTTCCATTTGAGCCGTCTGCAGATAAGGGCACGCATGATATAGTGTCCTGGTATGACGTCGATCAGAAACAGAGGGACGAAGCCATCGAGCTGTTCAGACGCATGGAAAGCGCTCTTACCGTCACCGGACGCGCCATGGCTCGTCAGTCAAGTCAAAGCAGTCTGAGTACCATTGCCCGCTATCTTGAAAAGAACAGTACGCGCTGTCTCCCGGCCCTCCATTTTCCCGGTCCTGACTGTATATATTTTGTAGATGGTGTTCCGGTGATCACTTTCTGGGGTTTTACCAGAAACATGAAAACTCTTTCACAGTCACCTTTTGAATGCCTTACAGGACCAGAGGCCATGAAGAGGCCTGTGGTCAATGACACGCCTCCTGTTGTTTTCAAGGCAGTGACTGACAACAGTGATGATAAGACGCAAAAGTCATCAGGGCAGGAAGATGCAGCCTCAGAAGGCAGCCCGGTGGGTGCTGGAGCAGCCAACAGGAAGCAGGATGCAGGCAGGAGTGCTGTTCAGGGCAGCGGTTCTGACAGCAGGGGCGGTGCAGATGGTATGTCGCGTGCGGTGCTTATTCTGGCGGCATCGATTTGCCTGCTTACCATAGTGTTGCTGTTAAAGTTTCTGGGTGTATTTGACCGGGCTGACAACGCAGCAGTCAGCGCTCAGACAGACAACCAGATTTACCTTGACTCATCATATCTGGACAGCGCGCAGGACCAGGCCCTAAACAGGGCTGCGCAGTCAGTCTCTGAGGCTGAGTCTGCTGACGCAGCTGCAGCTGATGAGCCGGCAGCAGAAGCTCCTGATACAGAGTCTCTGGCTGAGGCTGAGTCTGCTGATGCAGCTGCAGCTGATGCTGCAGCTGCCAATGAGCAGTCTGATGCCGGTGCCGGCTCCGCTGTCAGCGCTGAGGTCTCATCAGAAGCAACGGCTGAGCAGGCAGGTCAGGAGAACGGGATCTATCTGTCTGAGGAGTATATCGACTCTCAGTAACAGCCCGGGGAAGCCGGACAGGTGAGATCTTAGCTCTCATGTAATAATATGCCGTCAGGGCCGGCCAGCAGATGAGCAGCTGTCACGGGATGCATGTCCTTACAGCGTCATTTGCAGGAATTAAAGCTTATCTGTATGAGGATAAGCACTTATTGGTTAAAACGAACAGAGGACTGCGCAGGCTGTACTGTCTGAGGGCAGAGGCCGTGGAGATGATTATTCTATGGATCAAAAACTGCTTGTAACTATCGATACTACCAATTTTGTAGCGGTTGGCTACGGAAACGACCGTGTTTATAAGATGGCAGAGCAATTTATCAAATCTCTTGCTTTGTCGTCAGTACCTGAAGAGCAGATTAATTATCTGGCCCGTCCAGTGCTGCATTCAGATGAAGTTACCATTGACTGGAAAATCCCTTTTGATTCAACAAAGTCTGATGGCAGCTATTCGATAGTAAAGTGGACATCGGCCACCCCTGCAGAGCGTGCTGATGCTCTGCAGAAAATCAGGGAGTTTGAGCGCAATCTGCACACCTACTCCAAAGAGGCCTGGCGTACCAAGGAAGATACTCTGTTTGTAAACTTTCTGATAGGTGAACAGAGCAGTCGTAAGCTCAACGCCATTCATTTTCCAGGTAAGGAATATGTTTACATTGTTGACGGCAAACCGGTAATCACCATGTGGGGCTTCCTTAAGGACAGCAATGATCCTGCAGTTCTGCCATCGTCTCGTCTGCAAGAGGAGATCCCAAAGTTCACCGGTGGTGCTTCATTTACTCCACCGCCACCTCCTTCTGCTCCGGCACCGGAGCCAGCTCCATTTTCTCCACCGCCTGAGCCTCCACGTCAAGAGCCGCAGCCTGCACCTGTTGAGCAGGGGAATGCCTGCACCAGACACAGATGCTGTGCTCCTTTTATTGCCGGCGGCATCTTTGCCGGACACACTCTGTGCTGGGTGATTTTCTTCCTGTTACTGCTTCTGCTGCTGATTCCGCTGTTGATCTGGCTGCTATGGAAGTACTTCGGCCTTTTTGCAGGCCTGCTCAACCCATTGTTTGGTGCTCCAGATCTGCCGGTGCCTGATCTGAATCCTCCAGCTGTTGAGGCTCCGGCTGTCGACCTGTCGGCACCTGATCTTCCTGCAGCTGATCTAACAGCACCTGATCTGCCGTCAGTAGATCTTCCAGCTGTTGATCTGCCTGAAGTTAATGTCAACGGCAATGGTCCATCCATGAGCCTGTCAGGCGGTGACGGCGGCATGCCAGCCGGAAACGGCATGGATGCCGGCAATATGCCAATGGGCGGCGGCATGCCGGCTGGCAGCGGAGCCTCTGGTGCTGCTGGTGGCGCAGGCGCTTCCGGTGCTGCTGGTGGCGCAGGCGCTTCCGGTGCTGCTGACGGCTCAGGTGCGGCTGGCACAGCTGACACCGGCGGCGCTGCAGGCGCTTCTGACGCCGGTCAGTCCGGTCCATTACCTCCACCTGATCCTCAGATGCCGGCCCAGCAGTCGCCTCAGGCCGCTGTGGAGGCTGCACGTGCCGCAGAACGTCAGGCTGCCATTGATGCAGCCCGTGCTGCCGAAGAGCAGGCACTTAATCCAAATGCACCGGCAAGACCGGTTGCTCCACCTGATCCGGTAATGCCTGCTGGAACCAAGGGCCTGTCCTTCAGCAGCAAAGATCTGCAGAATCAGGGCGTATCTGTGCTCAACGGCGACTGGAATACCAGGTCACCGCTGATGGACAGCGCCAACGGCAAGCCGCTGCAGATGGCCTACAAGTTCAATGATGGCAAGGGTGAAATCACTGTTACCCGTCCTAACGGAGCCAAGTGTACAGCCCCAATAAGCGCAGCTGTAAAAGGTAAGGACATTGTCATAGAAAACGGTGGCAAGGCAGTCTGCCCTGATAACAGCACCTATCAGCTGCCTCAGGTAAAGTGCACTCCTGATGCCAGTGGCAAGGTAAGCTGCACTGGTCAGAATGGTAATCAGCGCTTCCCTATAACTCTGTATTCAAGACAGTAGTTTTAACGGTCACTGTTGCTGACACAGCCGGACCGGATCCGTATTGCAGGCGCGACCGTGCACAGCCAGTGACCTGTACTGTCTTATGCCTGAGACAGCCTGACCAGAGCGCTACAGCGCGCACAGGCTGTCCGGCAGAGCTAAATTGTGATGTGAATTATTATCCAGACTGCTCTGCAGGTAGATGCCGGTGCATCACGGCAGAAGTCTGGTTTTTTTTTTTTTTATGTTTTCTGCAGCGGCAGGCGGCTGCCAGTGACCCAGGCTTAAGTCAGAGTCTATATAAGCTGTCCGCCTGCACTGCAGGCAGTGGTATACTTAGCAGGGGCAAAAATGCCATGTATATGCTATTTGATTGAATAAAGCTGTTTCCTGCATTAAATGATGCCGATTATTCTGTCAAGTCACTTCAGGGGCTTCAAGCAGTACTGCAGCTCTCAGCCAAATAGCATAGCAGCCTGTATCAGACATGCACCTTAAGCAGGTTATGTAAGAAACCATATGGAGCGTATTTAATGTTATTCAAGAAGACTGTTATTGCAGCTGCTCTGTCAGCCTGCCTGGCTGTTACCGGTTGTAACTCCACCAGCGGTTCCTCATCTTCATCGGGCGGCGCTGATCCTCGTCTGACCAGCAAGGAGTTTAATGTGGACGGAGCCTCTTATGGCGTTGCCTGTCTGTCCGGTGCTGCTGTCAGTGGCATTGGCTGTCTGCTGCTCAAGGGGGGTGACAAGAAGGCCTGTATTGCTGTTGCTGCTCTGGGCTGCGGTGCTGGCATGGGTGCCAATGCCTTAATGGACAAGCTTCGCTCCAACTACAACACCCGTGAGGAGCAGCTTGATGGCCTTATTGCCACCATGGAAGACAGCCGTCAGAAGGCTGCCATGATGGCCTCAACAGCTCAGGCTGTATATGCCGAGGATCAGGAAAAGTTCAAGCTGCTGCAGGCTCAGATCAAGAAGAGCAAGGCTGATCGTGCAGAGCTGGAGAAGACTGTGGCTCGCTACGATGCCAACATTAAGATTCTTAAGGAGAACCTTGATTACCACAACAAGTCTCTGGCCAGCTATAAGGAAGTACGCAGCCAGATTGCAGCTGAGGGCAACCTTACACCAGATGAAAAGCAGCGTATCAAAGAGTGCGATCAGCAGATTGCCCGTCTGCAGAAGTCAATCAAGGAAATCGAGGGTGCATATCTCGCCTACAGCGAGGACTCCAATGTTCTTCACCTGACCATTGATGGAGGCAGCAAGGCTGCTTAATCGGGTCTGCACTGACGACAGTGCTGCCCTTAATGTCGGGTGATGCACTCGGAGGGGACGGCCAGCTGCACCTGTTACACAACTGACGACGCCCCGGCTGCGGGCATATTACGATGTCTTCGGCTGCGGCATCTGACATTTTCAGACAGCAGCTGGCCGCCCCTGGCTGCCTGCGCTGACGCTTCCGGGCAGCTGCATGCTGCCCTCACTGCGGCATCTGTCTTTACCTGACAGCTGCAACGGTCACATAACTGATGGCGGATGGCTTCCCTTATCGAAAAGATGCTTAATGCACAGCCAAATGCTGCTCTGCTGTGAAAGTGTACGCTTCTTATGAAGCTGTCAGGCTACATCATTCATCAGGCAACGGTCTGTCATTGGTTTTTGAAATCTACTGTAAGGATCCTCGTGTCATGTTATTCAGGAATTATGTGCTGGCTGTTGCTCTGTGTGCCAGCCTTGCCTTGACTGGATGCAGCTCGAATTCAGTTTCATTTCCAGATGATGCTGATCCCCGCCTTACCAACCAGGAGTTCAGTGTCCAGCCTGCCTCTTATGGCGTAGCCTGTCTTGCAGGTGCTGCAGTAGTAGTCACTGCATGTATTATCCAGGGCAGAAGTCGAGAGGTCTGCCTTGCAGCGGCCGCCATTGGCTGTGCTGTAGCCATGGGCGCCAATGCCTTAATGGACAGGCTGCGCTCAAGCTATAACACCCGTGAGGGGCAGCTTGATGGTCTGATTGCGGACATGGAAAGCAACCGTCAGAAAGCAGCAATGATGGCATCCACCGCCCAGGCTGTTTATGCTGAGGATAAGAAAAAGTTCAAACTCCTTAAGGCTCAGATCAAGAAGAATAAGGCTGATAAGGCCGATCTTGAGAACACTGTGGCCCGTTACGATGCCAACATCAAGGTCCTCAAGGACAACATCAGCTATCACGAGAGAAGTATTGCCAGCTACGCCAGAGTGCAGGAAAAGCTCTCTGCCGATGGCGACATCACTCTTGAGGAGAAAAAGCGTCTTAGGGAGTGCGATAAGCAGATAACCCGTCTGAAGAAGTCCATAAAGGAAATTGAGAGTGCCTATCTTGCTTACAGCGAAGACTCCAATGTGCTGCATCTGGCTCTCAATGGCGGTGACAAGGCAGCCTGAGTGCTGACGCATTCAGGCCCGTACAGTCATTGCTGTCCTGCAGTCAGTGCAGTCAGGTTATTCGGTGCTGTCCTGCAGTCAGTGCAGTTGATGCAGTCATGACAGACACTGAGGGCTATGCAGTCACAGCAGTCTGGATAAGACCTGCATCTGAGCTGCGAAGATGAGGCAAAGCGGCATAATCAGCTCGACATAACTGTCAATATCATTTTTATTTCAGGCAACTGGGCCTGAACCGGCAGGCAGATGCTGCCTGCAGAGCAATAGAAGGTTAAATTTCATGTTCAAGGCAAACAAAGTTACCGGCGGTCTGAAGCTTACAGCTCTGGCCATTTCAGCATCCTTACTGTTATCAGCTTGTGCCTCTACTCCTGAGGAATGCGATCCAAGCCAGGATCAGGGTTTCTTTGGCAAGATGGGCTGTATAGCTTCAGGCTCTTATGGTAAGCGTATTGAGGCTAAGGAAAAGAAAGTAGAGGAGCTCAAGGCTGAAGCAGCTCAGCTTAATCAGCTGGCCCGCGAGATTCACGAGATGGACCGCAAGCTGATGGGCAGCTATTCTGAGCGTACTGCCGTTCTTGATAAGGCTCGTTCTGATCTTTACAACATTGAATCACGCCTGGCCAGCAAGAAGGCATTAAGTGCTGACCTTCAGGACAAGCTTGCCAATGCCCGCGATCAGATCATGAAGATGAATACCCCATCTGCAGCCGAGCAGACCATTGCTCAGAAGCAAAAGCAGATTAAGGAACTTGAAGCTCAGCTGTCCGAGCTTGAGGCTGCCATGGTTCAGTAATCACTGAGCTCGCCTGGACGGCGCCGAAAGAGGCTGCTTATGGAGGCAGCTGCTGCAAAAGCCCGTTTTCTCATCATGAGGCGGGCTTTTGTATTTTTAAGCCATTGTGATTAATGAAGACTTTATGAAAGTGCACAGCATTATTCTGGACGCGTCTGCCTTGGGCGGCTCATCCTCATAGGGGGCAGCCACACAGATCCGCTCAGTAGCAGGCGTGCGCATCTGCATAGGGATGCTCATACTCATGGGGGTACAGCCACACAGATCGGCTCAGTAGCAGGCGTGCGCATCTGCACATAAAGGTACGACATCAGGCCGGAGCTACTGCAGAGTTAAGTTGTTTATCCTGACCGCTCATAAACCTTCACCAGCTTCAGCATGGTGCAGGGGAGCAGGTCAGGCGGCCTGGCATTGATAGTTATCGCCCGCAGCGCTGTGATATACTCATTCGCTGAAAAAATCCGGGTTTGTCCTTTTTAAATGCTGTAACGCTGTGTGCTGACTGCGGGGACGCCGGGTATTGTCTATTTTGCCCATAAGTTGGTTGCTGACAGGAGAAAACATGACAGCGGTTGAAGATGCACTGCGCGAAATTGCCCGTGGTGCTCAGGAAATCATTCCTTTAGACGAGCTGAAGAAGAAGCTGGAGAGCGGTCGTGAGCTCATCATCAAGCTGGGTATGGATCCTACTGCTCCGGATATCCACCTTGGCCATACCGTTATCCTCAACAAGCTGCGTACTTTCCAGAATCTTGGTCACAAGGTAATTCTCATTATCGGTGACTTCACCGCATCTGTAGGTGATCCTTCCGGTAAGAATTCCACCCGTCCACAGTTATCCCGTGAGCAGATCATGGCCAATGCTCAGACCTATGCCGAGCAGGCTTTCAAGGTTCTGGACAAGGAAAAGACCGAGATCCGTTACAACTCCGAGTGGCTGGGTGCTCTGGGCGCTGAGGGTATGATCCGCCTTGCTGCCAAGCTTACCGTAGCCCGTATGCTCGAGCGTGAAGACTTCACCAAGCGCTATCAGTCAGGTCAGCCAATTGCTATCCACGAGTTTCTCTACCCTCTGCTGCAGGGCTACGACAGCGTAGTCTTAAAGGCTGACGTAGAGCTCGGTGGTACCGATCAGAAGTTCAACCTGCTCATGGGCCGTGAGCTTCAGAAGGATGCCGGCCTTGAGCAGCAGTGCGTTCTTATGATGCCTCTGCTCGTCGGTCTGGACGGCGTCAAGAAGATGTCCAAGTCCGCCCACAACTACATCGGTGTGCACGATGCCCCAGGTGACATGTTTGGCAAGATCATGAGTCTGTCAGATGAGCTCATGTGGTCTTACTTTGACCTGCTCTCATTCCGTCCACTGACTGAGATTGAGGAGCTTAAGCGCAAGTGCACCTCTGGTGAAATGAATCCACGTGATGCCAAGATGGAACTGGGTCGCGAAATTGTTGCCCGCTATCATGGCGATCAGGCTGGTGACGATGCCGTTCAGGGCTTTATCAACCAGTTTGCCAAGGGCGCTCTGCCTGAGGAAATGGATGAGTTTACCTTTGAAAACGTCCAGTCCCTGGCCAATATGCTCAAGGATGCAGGCATGGTTGCCTCCACCTCTGAGGCTCTGCGCATGATCAAGCAGAATGCCGTCAAGTGCGACGGCAAGGTAGTTACCGATCCTAAGGCTGAAGTGCCAAAGGGCACCATGGTCTACCAGGTAGGAAAGCGTCGCTACGCACGCATTACCGTCAATTAATATTCAGGCACCATGCATTTGAGCAGCCGACAATCAGCAATACTTTCAACATCTCATATCTGCAGTGCGCCATAGCAGGCATCAGGCTGATGCATGACATCAAGCTTGTGCCTGACATCAGGCTGATGCCAGACATCAGCCTGCCAGACTGACTGCCTGCGGCAGCAGCCAGGTTGATGGCGTGCATCCATAATGTGGAGCTGGCTTTACTCATATTGGGCGGACGGTCCATATATGGAGCAGGCAGATGTTCTTGCATAGCAAGTTCGGGATATAAATGAAAGTAAATTGCGGCTGCACTTTGAAGTGCATTTATGTGCGCTAAAATATGCCCACCCTGTGTAATGGAGTTTCATTACCGGTGGGCTTTTTTCTTTGGTTTGAAGCTATTATTGAGGTTGGAAATGTCTAAGACTCAGGACGAGTTAAAGGAAATGGTGGCCTTAAAGGCTCTGGATTTCATTCCTGAAAATGGAATTTTGGGCGTGGGTTCTGGCTCAACCGTAGTCAAGTTCATCAAAGCAATTCAGGCTCAGGGCATCAAGGTGCAGGCAGCTGTTTCCAGCTCCAATGCCACCACCGCCCTGCTTGAGGAAATTGGCGTAAAGGTGCTCGATCCTAACAGCTGTGAGCCATATGATGTCTACATCGACGGCGCCGATGAAATCAATGATGATTTTGAAATGATCAAGGGCGGCGGTGCCTGTCTGACCCGTGAGAAGATTCTGGCCTCCATGGCCAGAACCTTTGTCTGCATCGTAGACAAGTCCAAGCTCGTTAATACCCTGGGCAAGTTCCCTCTGCCTGTTGAGGTTATCCCTATGGCCCGTGAGCAGGTTGCCCGTACTCTGCGTACCCTGGGTGGTAATCCTGTGCTGCGTGAGGGCTGCATTACCGATAACGGCTGCGAGATTCTCGATGTCCATGGCCTGTCCATTACCGCAGCCAAAGAGCTTGAAACCGCCATTAATGCCATTCCTGGTGTAGTAACTGTTGGTCTGTTTGCTGCCCGTGGCGCTGATGTAGTGCTCTATGCTACTGATGAAGGCGTACAGGAGCGCCGTCGCCAGTAAAACAGGGTGCAGGCCCGCTGTTCAGGTCTTATCCATCAACGAAAGTGGCCGATGATGCTGAACCTGATAATGGTGCATCAGCATCAGCGGCTCAGGGCTTCATGAGCTCAATGGGCGCCAGTCCATGTATAAGCTTAATGGGGGCCAGCCCTCCTGGAGCTCAGCTGGCTGAAGCCCATCGAGAAGCTAAATGGAGCCAGTCACTCCTGGAGCTCAGCTGGCTGCAGCCCAGCGTGAAGCTCAATGGAGCCAGGGGCCGATGTGCGCACGTGACTCCAGTGCGCCCATGGATTCCAGTGCACCAGGTGGCGCCGTGAGCTCATGGCCGTGAGCTGTCCGGGGCAGGCAGCTGGCAACTGTAACTTTGCGCTTATATTCCTTAAAGATTAAAGGGCCTGCGATCCCCGTTGGGGCGGCAGGCCCTTAATCTTTTATGACTGTCACAGTTTGAACAGTTGACCAGTAAAAATCATATGGGCGCGTACTGGTAATGGCATAATAGAATCGATGTTTTATGTTTGCAGCGCGGTATCTTTATTCTTCATGTACTGTGCAGCGACAAGCCTGTGCCTTTTTGTGCTGCCCTGAATGCAGGGGTAAGTCTGCCCTGAGCATCGGTGCTGCCATGACTGATTAAGGTGGTCATATGATTAATGTTCATGAGGTATTCAGCACCTCTATCACTCTCGACGAGGTCGAAAGAGCCAACCAGGAGTTTGAGCAGACTTCCAGCGATCCCTCTGACAAGGCCGTACGACTGTGTCATGCCAGTACTCTCCTGCCATTGCAGCATGAGCGTTTTGGACATGCCTTTATCCCTTTCAGCCCTATGTTATGTGCTTTTTATGCAGGATCAGATCAGGACAAGGGCGATACCTCAATTTATGTAGTACGTATTGAGGCAGATGGCAGTCATTCATCAGTGCAGAAGCTGGCCTGTCCACAGCTCAATCAGCACAGCCACTCCACTCCTGTCATGTTCTATCTCAATCAGGGTGAGAGCATGCGTGCCCGCCGCAGGAGCGAGGGCGGTCATCTGATCGACACAGCTGCAGGCAAGGCACCAACTGTTGCAGATACTCTTATTGCTGAGGCTCAGAAACTCTATCCTTCCATGGATATCAAGGGCACTGACGACTCCATCATTGCTCTGGTCTACAAGGCAGGCAAGGCTGACAGCGCCACTGTAAGTTATCTGAGCATGAGCTTTAATGATGGCAGGCACTTTATTACCCCACGTGAGATGGTTCCTGACACAGCAGTCAAAGGTCGTGGACCTGTCCGTACCAAGCCATACCTGGTCCGTAAAGGTCCTTATGCCGGCCGTGTCATCATGCCTTGCTCTGTAGACAGCAATGAAGGCCTGGCCTTTGTTGATTACAGTGATGATGATCTTCGTACTCTGCACCAGAGTAATGAAATTACTCCTAGTACCGAGCTCAAGGAAGCATCTGCAAAAGCTGTTTTTGCCAATGGTGTAGTTCAGGCAGCTCTGTTTGAGGATCTGGGCAATCACGCTACAGAAGACAATGATCTGAGTTCCCTTGGCAAGGAAGAACTTGAGCAGAAGCTTTCCCGCGTCCATATGATTATGAGTGCCCGTGGCAGTCAGGTCTATGTAGCCGACAGCGAGGACGCCGGCAGCACCTTCTCTGAGCCATATGCAGTGCCTCTGTATAACAATCTGGCCGGCATTGACTGCGTTACCTACATGAACCGTCTTCTGGTCTGCGGCAAGCTGGTAACTGACAAGGACAAGTGCGATCCTGAGGCTGGTGCTCCACTTGCTATATATGTATCCAGCGATGGCAGGAGCTTTACCGAGCTGCTGCGTCTTGAGGATGAGCCAAAGGGAGTGTTCACCTCACCATACATGCAGGTGGACCGTCGTCACCATCTGCTCTATGTCTGCTACACCGACCACCGTAAGGCCATCAAGATTCGTATCTTCCGCCTGCTCAAGTCCTGATTTGCGGAAAATTAGACAGCCGCCAGGCAACAAAGCCATAAGACAGTGTGCAAAGGGCAACGTGCAACGTGCAATGCGCACAGCCCCCGGCAGCTCACCAGTGCGCCATAACAGCAGCCTTACGGGCCAAAAGACCGTATCGTATTGTATGGCGCAGAGCGCCTTGCATCTGACCTCTTGCAGCCAGTGCTTTAGCCTGCATCCTTATCAAAGGCCCCAGGCTCATGGCTCAGACACATAATATTCCCTTAAAGGTGTGCAGGCCGTGCGCTGCAGATCTGATGAACTGCAGAGCCGATAAACTGCAGCGCATCGTCAGCACCTGATATGAAAAAAGCCTCATTTATGAGGCTTTTTTCATGCCTGTAGTCCGCATATCTGACATGTTCAGGCGATCTGCAACGGGCCAGCTCAGTTAAGACAGCAACATGGGCCAGGCAGTACCGTCCCTCATACTGAGCTTCAGACTTATTGGCCAAGTAAGGCAGCGCTGCTGCCTGTGCATTAGTTGCACTGCAGTTGTTGCTGCACTCAATCATTTCAGAAGAGCGAACGTGGCCGTATGTCATTGCTTCAATGACAGGACATGTCCCAGGGCATTAAGCCAGGCTTTATGAGTGCAGGCCCTGTCCCTGAGCATGTGCAGTGGCTATATAGGGGAAGGCTATGTCTCTTGGGGGTGGGGTGTCTGTATGAGTGAAGTACCTGTCACTGAATAAGGGCCATTAGTGCGCAAAATACTGACACCAGGTCGGGGTGCATGCCTTGCTGTTCCCAGCCCCTGCAGTGACTTGCAGGGCAACCGCCAGCAGGGGGCCTGTCATTATGGCTGTGTTGAGTTTATGGCATTTCATTCAGGGCTGCAGAACTACGGCCGCAGAGCGGCCCTGGGGTCATTGGCATGAACTCTTCCCTTTGCTCATTGCTCTCAGGCCCATTATTGAGTGACATCACTGTATATTAGCTGCTGTACAGATGAATTTATGGAGCGTCTTTATATTGGCGCATGGGGCTTAGAGGGGATAAAAGACAGTTATGGTCCATGCTGTGAGACATCATCTGGTTCTCTAACCTTATCCGGAGTGGGGTATTCCAGGTTTTGCCAGGTAAAACCAGGTGGAGGTTGAGGCAGATGCAGCAGTTGCTACGGTGTGCACGCATCAAGATGCATACCTGTCAGAAATATGAAGCGACAGTAAGGGCCTGGTTACTTGCAATATCTGGCTATCAGCCTGACTTGCAGGACCGTCATCAGCATATGCATTTGCCCGGCAGTGGTCATAGCAACGGGCATAATGGGTTCCAGGATGGGAAAGTGCCTTATCGTCACGATCCTGGTTTTGCGCTGCAGGGCATCAGCTGGTTTGAAGTTGCGTGATTATCAGATGCCTGATAATGCATGGATAGGGATATGTCAGGACAGAACAGAAGCTGGCGTGTGGAGGCGCTGCTGTGCTTTGGCGTTGCAAACGGACGGGAGTTTATATTTGCTGATGGGGAAGACGTGGACTTAATTAATTTTGGAAGATGCTCTCCTGAAAGCGTCAGATGTGTGACAAGCCGTCATATACTGTTATACAAAGCCCCTTAGGCTGTTTTCAGGGAATATACGGGGATCTTAATACCTGCATGGCAGTTAGCCTGATATAACAGTATTGCTCTAAAAGTAATATAAAGTTAGTCTGGAAGTAACCATTACGGTTTTTTCTATGGTAATTTCGCCATATTTGACGCGGGACATGCCAGGTTAATTTTGTTAACTTCCTGTCACACTCAACAATGACAGCCCCTGTCATGGAGCTCAACCTGCCTGGATTTAGTTCAAGGCATAAAGCTGCGTCCATGTCAGTTCTGCGCAGCGTGGCTGACCGGAGTGGCAGAACAGCATGGCTGCTACGATATTACTTAACTTGCGTGGCTGACCGGCCAGGCTGACATGATATTGCTGACCGACATTGTCGGTTCTGAGTCGCTGGCCATTGTATCTGTCCTTGCAGGCGTCTCTGTCCTTACAGACTGCTCTGTGCATGCTGCCTGTGCTGATGTACACGTCCCATGTCATCAGCACTCTGTACTGTCAGAGTTTATGGCGCAAGGACTTGTCTCAGGATGTTCCTGTAACGGGAGCTGTGATGTACAGATAGCCGTGAGCGGCATTGAGCAGCTCAATGGACGGCACTGCCTGTTTTGCACACCTGGTGTGCATATCCGCTGTCCACATAAGGCCTGCCTGCAGCAGTCTGCCTGCAGCAGTCTTCCTGCCACAACCTTGCTGCGGCCCTCCCTGTACCTGATGCCTGTGAGTTAGCAGGCTCTGAGTCTGGCTGCTATTGGGTTGCGTTGATGTGAGAGCGCGGCCGCAGTCAGAGTAAGGCTGCATCAGCAGAGAAGCTGTGCTTAGCGGCTAGCACAGGTATGTGTACAAGTCCGTGCATACACGTAATTTTCCTGATGCTCAGTAGCTGCGGCTTACCTGCCATATGTCTGCACAGCAGAGCGGAATTACATGCGCCAGGAGGTGAGAGTGCATCGACCGTTGTTGCTATGTCATTATGTACATGCTCTCAGAGGGCGCAGTTTTGTGATTTTTGCAAAAATTTGCGACACAGACCGGGCAATATGATCAGTAAAATATTATAATTGTCAGGATCACCTGTCTGTTTTGTCAGGAGACCGGCTGCCTTTAGGCGGCTTTTTTCGGTTTAGCTTGAAAACATAAGGCCAGAAAGCTCTGCTCCCAGGGTCATCACACAAAGGCTTTTGCCCTGTGCGTCGACACTGATTCTGTACGTCTGCTCTGTGATGCAGTACGTCCAGTGTATGGAGGGCCCATGTGTGCTGTCACCGTGGTGCAGCAGTCAGGAGAAACCCCGGGAGAGATAATGCCTCAGAGTGGCTTTTCCCCAACAATTTTCAGGGCCTGAAAAAGGGGCCCGACAGGTTCTGAAAACCTGCGCTCAAATGCCTCATTTTCTACAGTCGAAAAGCAGTTTTGCTCTAAAATGAACCACAGATAAAGCTGATATATATGCCGTTTTAATGGGTATTTTGGCAGTGTGGCATGCTTTTTGACTTGTATACTGTCAGATTTGATATTTAGTCATTAATCTGACAGGAGCTATAAAATGGGCATCGAACACATTTCCAACAGCGGCTTATTAAGCCAACTTGAGCAGATGAACAGGCAGATGAACGCCATGACTCAGGGTATGGGCACTACCGCTCTCATGCAGGACGGTCGTAACACCTTTGGTCAGATTGGCGGTCACAGCCCTTATTTCGATGGTCAGAGTGCTGCCCGCGCCTTACGCGAAAAGGCCACTGCCAACATCAACGGTACTTTCAACAATGGCGTTGTTGAGAACCGTGATACTGCCAAGGTTTATCAGCCAACCACTTCAGCCGGTCAGTCTGTTGGTGAGTTCAAGCAGCTCTTAAAGGATGCCTTTGAGAACGTAAACGTCATCCAGAATGAATCTGCATCCCTGCAGAGCCGTTTTGACGTAGGTGACCGTTCTGTTACCCTGGCTGACGTGATGATCGCATCCAACAAGTCAAGCTTATCTTTCGAGGCAACTTTACAGATCCGCAACAAACTGGTTGACGCTTATCAGTCAATCATGCAGATGCAGATTTAAACTTTCGTTGTAAAGGATAGAAAATGTCAGAGAATTCATTCCCAGTGGCCGCAGGCTCAAATCCTCAGGAACCTGGCACAGCTCTGGTAAATCAGGCTGATCAGAATCCGGATGATCTCAACAGAACCAATAATGTTGATTCCGATAATGTCGATGGGGATGATGGCGTAGTCAACAATAACCGCATCGGCGGCACCCTGGGCAGCACCGTAAATTCTCCACCGGCTGCTTCCACTTTCAAGGGTCGTGTCTCCGAATTCCTGCGCAATGGTGAGATCTTAAGAAAGCTCATTATTCTGGGCTTCCTGGTCTTATTCCTTACCGGCGCCGTATTTGGCCTGCTTTCACTGCAGTCAAGCTCCCAGTTACAGTCACAGCGCTCACTGGGCCGCTACACTCCAGAAGAGCTGGGCAAGGTTATCGACTTCCTTTCTCTCCAGGGCTTTAACTACACCTTAAACGGTGACAGCATTCTCGTACACGTGGACGATTACAACAAGGTACGTGAAGCCATGCTGCGCAACGGTGTAGCCGTAAACAAGATCGCCGAGCAGGATGCCCTTATTCTCAAGGACAACGGTTTTGGTGTATCCCAGCGTCTGGAATCCGAGCGTATCAAGCACAGCCGTGAGTTACAGCTGGCCAATGCCATCTCCCGTATCAATGGTGTAGAGCACGCCACTGTGTTACTGGCCATTCCACGTGATAATGTCTTCTCACGTGCCCAGCAGCGCCCATCTGCTGCCGTAGTAGTGACATTACAGAACGGTGCTTACCTCTCCCCTGACAACGTAAACTCCATTCGTTTCACTGTAGCCTCCTCTGTCCACAACATGATGGCCAAGGACGTTACTGTGACCGACCAGCATGGTCGTCTGCTGAGCGATCAGAACACCTCTACCAATGGTGATGACCGTCTGCAGAAAGAATTTGAAATGCGTACCCTGCGTGAGGCCCAGTATCGCGACAAGCTCGATACCATCCTCCGCCCTATGCTTGGTGAGGGTAATTACTCTGCCGAAGTTGATGTCACCCTTGACACCACCATCGAAGAGGAAACCCGTCAGTTCTTTAACCCTGACAACCAGTCCGTACGTTCCGAGACTCTGCGCGAGCAGGTAGGTTCCAAGGAAGAAGGCACTCCTTATGGTGTTCCAGGCTCCCTGTCCAACCAGCCACCTGCCAATGCCACCATCCCACAGCAGCTGCGTAATGGCACTGCCATGGAAGGTGAGAGCAATACTCCTCAGAACGAAAGCCGTGAGGCCGTACGTAACTACGAAGTAGACACCACTGTACGTCACACTATCCGTCCTACTAACCTGGTACAGCGTCTGACCGTATCCGTAGCAGTTGACTACATGCGGCAGACAGCTCCTGACGGTTCTGTGAGCTACGTGCCACGCGCTCAGGAGGATCTCGACAAGATCGCTGATCTGGTTCGCGGCGGTCTGGGCTTAAACGAGACCCGTGGCGACTTCGTTAAGGTAGCCAGTGTTTCCTTCCCTCATGATGATATCAAGCCAGCCCTGCCTTGGTGGCAGCAGGAAGCCTTCCTGCGTATCCTGCGCATCGCCGGTGCCGTGCTCATCATCCTGGTACTCGTAGTATTCGTAGTCCGCCCAATGATCAACCGCCTGCTCCGTGGCAAGAGCGCCGAAGACCTGGCCTACGAGCAGCAGATGGAGATGGACAATGGTTCAGCCCTGGGTGGTGAGGATGATCTCAACCTGATTGCCGCTCAGAACGAACTGGCCGACCAGATTTACAACATCAACCGTGAAGGTGGCATCGAACTGCCTAACCTGCACCGTGATGAGGATCTGCTCAACGCAGTACGTACCCTGGTATCCAACGAACCTCAGCTCTCTGCCGAAGTACTCCGTGACTGGATTAACTCCGACATGGCTGACAAGAAGGATAAGAAGAAGGGTAACAAGCCTCCATCAGGCGTTTAAGCTCAAATATCAAAATCTAATCAGGGGGGTGGGGTTCGCCCCGCCCCTTTGTCCGTTCAGGACCTGAACACCTGACCTTTGATACCAGAGTTCAGCTGTTCAGGTGCTGTTGTCACAGCAACAGACAGATTCGTCAAGCTCTTGACAGCCCGGCACGCCGCCCAAGCCATGCGGCAGTGCCATAACAGCTGCAGGAGAGTGTCAGGGGCTGAGCCCCGGGCACATGATTAATAACACTTTTAGAGGTTTGCTATGTCAGATCGTGCTTTGATGAGACAGGGTGGTGGAAATGCAGGCTATCCTGTACAGCCATCCTCCAATGGCCTTGAGCTGTCCGATGACGAGAAGATGGCTCTGGAGAAGCTCTCCGGTATTGATAAGGCCGCGATCCTGATGCTTTCCCTCTCTGAGGATGATGCCGCTACTCTGTTCCGTAATCTGCAGCCAAAGCAGGTGCAGAAGCTCGGTATCCGCATGGCCGAACTTGAGGATTTCAATCAGGACTCCGTGAACGCCGTTCACAAGACCTTCCTGACCAACATCACCAAGCACTCCAACATCGGTCTTGGTTCCTCTGACTTCGTTAAGAATGCTCTGGTTGCCGCTCTGGGTGAAGACAAGGCCAACAACCTCGTTGACCAGATTTCCATGGGCAGCGGTTCCCACGGTCTGGATTCCCTCAAGTGGATGGACGCCCGTCAGGTTGCTACCATTATCCAGAACGAACACCCTCAGATTCAGACTATTGTTCTGTCCTATCTGGATCCTGAGCAGTCAGCCCAGATTTTAAGTCAGTTCCCTGAGACAGTACGTCTTGACCTTATCATGCGTATTGCTACTCTCGAGGAAGTTCAGCCTGCTGCATTACAGGAACTCAACGAAATTATGGAGAAGCAGTTCGCCGGTTCTGCTGGTACTCAGACAGCCAAGATTGGTGGTCTGAAGTCTGCAGCAAACATCATGAACTACCTGGACAACAACACCGAGACCCAGCTCATGGACGCCATTCAGGCTCAGGACAAGGAAATGGGTCAGCAGATTCAGGACCTCATGTTCGTATTCGAGAACCTCGGTGCTGTGGACGATCGCTCCATTCAGACCCTGCTGCGCGACGTTCCAAACGACGTACTGGTCAAGGCCCTCAAGGGTGCCGACGAAGGCCTGCGAGAGAAGTTCTACTCCAATATGTCTACCCGTGCCCGCGAATCACTCAAGGAAGATCTGGAGTCCATGGGTCCTACCAAGATTTCCGACGTCGAGGCAGCTCAGAAGGAAATCCTGGCTATTGCTCACAAGCTGGCCGACTCCGGTCAGATTATGCTGTCCCGTGGTGCAGCCGACAACGACTTCATCGAATAATTCATACCTGTGCGGCGTTCACTCCGGCTTTGGCCGGTACTACGCCACACCACGGGCCGGTTCCAGCCTTTGCAACAGGCACCGGCCCGGCGGTTACTGTACTCAACACCTGAATCAGCCATATGCCGGTTCAGGTGTTTTGTTTTTCATACCTCAAAAATGAAAAACAGGACAGAGCAGGCCAGGAGACCTCGAACCTCCCGGCCCATCTCCTCCCGGCATATACGTGCGTAGGTACGTACGTATGTACGTACGTACGTACGTACTGTTTAAGTGTGGGGTGTAGATATTTCTACAAAAGCCTGTAATTAAGCCATACCTTGCGACAGGGTAAAGTAGCTTTATCAGGCGCTTCTGGTGATCTGAACCGCACAGCATTCTTCTACCGGTTTTATTAAAGAAGGATGCTTCAGAAAGCCAGAATCAGCAAGAGAAGTTGCTAAAAATCAGTGCATGCACAATAAATCGTCGATTTTTTTCAAAGAACCCCCTACCCCAGTAAAGAGGCGTTCTATAAAATAGTGCCAGTTTTTATTTGTATCACCTTAGCCGTTTGCTAAGATGATTGTATTTGCCCATATCTCTTTGAGAGGTATGGGCTTTTTTTATCCTTTTATGTTCCTCAATATATTGCCCACTCGAAGCTGTAAAATGCTTATCAGCTGCCTTTAAGTCAGAAGGTGACTTGGAGGATGGCTGCCCTGAGGTATTATCCTCGGTATATGGCGGTGATTGAGATAAAAGCGCATCCCGTGTAGCGAGTTGCAAGTGTAAGTCTTCCTGTACAGACGGCGCATCCCTGGTAGCAGGCGGTGACTGTGATGACTCCAGCCAGCACGGGGATCACAGGTAACAGGCGGTGACTGTGATGACTCCAGCCAGCACGGGGATCACAGGTAACAGGCAGTGTCTGCGATGAGGCATGCCCAGAGGGGGCCATATCGGGGAGCAGGGGCAATGGTAATGACAGCCTGCTAAGAGTGCAGGTACCAGGGGCAGCATTCAGGCACGCAATTGAGTGCAAGGGCCGGGTAAGACTTTTGTGCTCAGTCCTGCAGCTAATGTGTGAAAATGATATTGCGCAGGCCATTTTATTGCGGACACGGTTTTTTGACGGTGTGCCGACACTCTGACATAAGAGGGAACCGGTCTGTCCATATAGTGTGGTATGAGTTACAAATCATAGTGACAAAGAGCTTAAACAGGCTATTTGTTCAATGTTTTTGAACTTGGCCCATCTGTTGCAAAAGAAAGCTGAAGCAATGCCGCAACAAGACGGTAAACCGGCTTATCCGTGCACTGCCTTTCCTCATTTTTACCTGATGGTACCCTGTGATTCTTTAGCTGCAGGCGTCCATACGGTGGCCGTACATTATGCTCCGCATAATGGTTTTAGGAGTTTTCTGGACATGTCTATCCCAAGTCACGATCATGCTTTTGCCAGCATGAACGCCAAGATCGATCCTAATCGAGTTGTAGCCTCGATTAAGGATGAAGTTCGCTCTCCTGAGTACAAGGAGGTCACCGTGGTTCAGGGTGACGCTGCGGACGTCTTTACTCCAATGCAGTGGCCGCTGTTTGATGACGGCAAGCCAGTAACCACCAATGCCATGGGCTATGAGGTGGGCGGTTACTTCCGCCGTCACCAGGAAGCTCTGCGTATGGCCAAGGCTGAGGCAGATCGTCAGGCAGAAGAAGAGCGTCTGGCTGCAGAGCGTGCTGCCATTGCTCATGCACAGGAAGAGGTTAAGGAAGAATCCCCATCAGTTTCGGTTGAGGAACTCGAGGCTATCCGTAATGCTGCCCGCAGTGAAGGCTATACTGAAGGTTTAAGTCAGGGCCATGAGGAAGGCTACCAGAAGGGTGTAGAGCAGGGTAAGGTTGACGGCTTTACTCAGGGTGAGCAGGAAGGCAAAGATGCCGGTTATCAGGACGGCTTCAAGGTAGGCCGTGAAGAGGGCTATGCCCAGGGACAGGCCGCAGGTATTGCTGCAGGCAGTGATATTGTTACTACCCAGGCTGACCGTTTCCGTCATCTTGCTGACATGCTGGCCAATCCAATTCGTGAAATGGATGAGAAGGTTACAGACGAGGTTGTTTACATCATCTCCCGTCTTGCCAAGGTCGTATTAAAGCGAGAGCTCAAGGGTGATGTTGAGTTCTTAAAGAGTGGTATTGAGCGCTGCTACAGCCTGCTGCCTGAAGCAAAGCAGGGCGCCGAGATTCTGCTCAACGAAAATGATTATGCTCTGATGGTTGCTGCCATCGGCAATGATTACATGCGCTCTCAGGGATGGGACTTAAAGCCATCTGAAGAGATTGAAGAGGGCGATATTGTCGTCAATACCCGTTCAAGCTCAGTACAGTGGCGTGTGAACGATCGTATCGATGCTCTGATCAGCGACTTCCTTAGCGGCTCTGCCGATGCTGTTTCATCTGCCCGAAAGGAAGTTATTGATGGTGCCCCTGACTACGATGAGGTACCTAAGAAGCCAATTATTCCACCTCGCGATCTCATGAACATGTCTGATCGCATTGCCCAGAACATGGCCCAGATGGCTCCACGTCCTCAGTTTGCCAATGAGGCTGAGCGCACTCTGGCTGCTGCCATGGGGCAGGACGTAGGTGATGATATGGCTGATCCGGATGCAGCCGAGATGAAAGATGCAGCCATGCTTGATGAGTCCAATGCCGCTATTCAGGCTCAGGCTCAGGCACGTGCTGAAGCGGCTGCCCAGGCTATGGCCCCAATGTCCACCCCAAGCCACAGCTATGATGGCAATATCCTGAGCCCTGAGGAGCAGGATGCCATTCATGAGGCAGCCATGGAGCAGATGCCAGGTGAGGATGACATGATGGACGAACAGGTTCAGATTGACACCATTCCACCAGGTCAGATGCAGGGCTGATCCAGTAATATTCAGGCGGAATAAATCAGGTCCGCCATCAGCCAGTAATCCCTGAGTAAAAGCAGGGCCTGGGTTAAAACATAAAGAATTCATACGCCAAGGCGTGGCCGGCTTTGATCAAGCTTACGCCACGCCTTTTGCTTTACTGGCCCTGCCAGTCTGTCTCCTGTCTCATTGTGCCCATGAGCCCAACTGGGACATGCCCACAGTGGATACCTGTATCCATTTGCCCTGTTCAGTTTTCGCCGGTGTCATGCATGGACTGAGTGCAGGGGCATGGCAGGACCTTTCATGGTAAAGTGCCTCACCGCAAGGTAAAGTACGGCACCGCAAGGTAACGTACCGCACCGCAAGGTAAAGTACGGCACCGCAAGGTAACGTACAGCACAGTAAGTCTGGCCCAATCCCTGCAGCTTTTTCCTCCATAAGCCTGGTAAGGCCTTTATTGCGGTAAAATATCTGACTTACAGCATCAGGCCATCAGTGCTGCCATGTAACCCCGCCAATGCGTGCAATCATGCATATGCATGAAGCCATCATAATGAAGTCTTCTTCATGCATGCAGGCCTCCACGTCATGCATGACATGAGGCAGTGCATACAGGCCCGGAGTACCTGCAGGAAGCTTCCTGAGTAACAGAAGGTTTTTTTCGATGAATAATCTCTTATCCCGCCTCAAGGCTATTGAACTGCCAGAATCAGAGAGCTCTCCTCAGGTAGTAGGAAAACTTACCCGTGTAGTAGGTCTTACTCTGGAGGCTGTGGGTCTTAAGGTTGCCGTAGGTGACCGCTGCCGAATTGAGCTTGCCAATGGCGATATGGAAGCAGAAGTTGTGGGCTTTGCCGGCGAAACCATTTACCTCATGCCTACCGAAAAGGTAGAGGGTGTTACTCCAGGTGCTGCCGTTTATCCTATTACCTCCATGAGAGAGTTCCCATACGGTACTCATCTGCTGGGCCGTGTGATCGACGGTATGGGTAATCCTATTGACGGACTTGGTCCTCTGGCCAAAGGCAATGCTGCCCAGTGGACAGCATCCCGCCTCAATCCTATGGCACGTCGTCCAATTCGCCAGAGTCTTGATACTGGTATCCGTGCCATCAACGCCCTGCTAACCGTAGGTCAGGGCCAGCGTATGGGCCTGTTTGCAGGTTCTGGTGTTGGTAAGTCTGTGCTTCTGGGTATGATGACCCGTGGTACCAAT
The DNA here is from genome assembly GCF_023050955.1 of Anaerobiospirillum sp. NML120511. Lineage (NCBI taxonomy): Bacteria > Pseudomonadati > Pseudomonadota > Gammaproteobacteria > Aeromonadales > Succinivibrionaceae > Anaerobiospirillum > Anaerobiospirillum sp. NML120511. The sequence goes on along the minus strand of NZ_JALKIK010000004.1, from coordinate 6,236 downwards.
GCTGACATCGTTGTTGTAGGTCTGGTTGGTGAGCGAGGTCGTGAGGTTAAGGAGTTCATTGAGGACATTCTTGGTGATGAGGGCCGTGCACGCTCCATCGTGGTAGCCGCTCCTGCTGACGCCTCTCCTCTGATGCGTCTTAAGGGCTGTGAGACCACTCTGTCCATTGCCGAATACTTCCGCGATCAGGGCTACAACGTACTGATGTTGCTTGACTCCCTGACCCGTTATGCCATGGCTCAGCGTGAAATTGCACTTGCAGTAGGTGAGCCGCCAGCCACCAAGGGTTATCCGCCATCAGTATTTGCCAAGCTTCCTGCTCTGGTAGAGCGTGCCGGTAACGGTGCTGAGGGTCAGGGTTCCATTACTGCATTCTTTACCGTGCTGGTAGAAGGTGACGACCTTCAGGATCCAATTGCTGACTCGGCTCGAGCCATTCTTGACGGTCACATCGTGCTTTCACGTGAGCTTGCTGATTCAGGTCACTATCCTGCCATTGACGTGGAAAAGTCAATTTCCCGTGTTATGCCGGCCGTAGTAACTGAAGAGCACATGGTCATGGCTCGTACTATCCGTCAGTGCCTTGCCCAGTACAATCAGAATCGTGAACTCATCTCCATTGGTGCCTATCAGCGTGGCTCAGATGCCCGTATTGACCAGGCTCTGATGATTAAGCCTTATATCGATGAGTTTACCCAGCAGGGCATGCGTGAGGTTATTCCTTTCTCAGACAGTCTTGATGGACTGCGCAAGCTATCCATGATTCTTATTGATGACGCCAAAAATAAGGTCAACAACATGCAAAATGCCCGCATGATGCCACCACCAGCCCGTCAGCAGCCTCAGCCAGGCGGCGGTCAGGTAGCAGCCCGCATGTCTCTGACCCCACGCAACGGCCAGCCTCAGCAGTAAATCCGGTAAATCCGCGCCTGTCCACAGTAGCAGACAACGCGATATCCGAAGCTGCAGCCACAGCCACCGCTGCCGCAGCTGAGGCCAAAGCCACCGCTGCCGTAGCTGAAGCTACAGCTTCCATTGCTGAAGCTGCAGTTACACCCACCATTGGCGAAGCTGCACCTTCAGCCATAGCCACCGACCTGACAGCATCTACTGCCAAACCAGCATAACTGCCTTGTCAGCTGGATCTGGCATTATCAGCATGGACGCCTGGCCCATATCAACAGTCCCCATATCCTAATCAGATATGGGGATTTGTTTTTCTGGCTTAAAAGTTGCTCAATCAGTTTATCAGCAGCATCTGTGTCAGAACTTTGATAGATATAGCAATGCGACGCATGCGGTAAATATCGCTTTTCTGACCTCACGTGAGCTGTTAGAATCATGTTAATGCTTTTACATCGGAGAATTGGTCAATGGCCGGAGACAGAGCTTTATCACTGGTACGTGACAAGCGTCAGAGGGACGAGGAGAAGTCTCTTGAGGACTGGGTATTCTGCCGTAATCAGGTCACCAATTACGAAGCTCAGATCAAGCAGGTGGAGGAGTTCCGCCTGAGCTATATCGCCGAGATGCAGAATGAGGGCCGTCAGGGCCTGACCGGTACCAAGATTCTGGCTTATCAGGCCTTTATTGAGAAGCTGGACAATATTGCTCTCAAGCAGCGTCAGGAGCTTGAGCGTCTCAAGATGCTTACTGAGCAGAAGCGCCAGATTTATCTGACCCGCCAGAAAGAGCGCAAGATCATCGAAACCCTTATCGAAAAGCAGCAGCAAAAGCGCCTCAAGGAAGAGCAGCGCCGCGAGCAGAAGCTGCTTGATGAGTTTGTGGTCTCAAGCTACAGCCGTCGTCAGCAGTCTTCGCTGGGCTAAATGCAGTAGATTTCCCGTAACTGTTCGGACAGTCAGGCTTTCAGCCTGCGTCTATTATTAATTCAGAGGCACCGCAAGGTGCCTCTGATGTATCTGCTTCATACAAAAGGCCTGAGCGCCCCATTACATCTTACAGGTTAAGGGATCAGTGACCCTCACATACACGGACCAGCGGCTCTGAGACCACCAATGATCCGGGCCCATGAGCCCCTGAGCTACCGATATTAAGAGCCCATGAGACCAGGAGCTACCGATGTTCAGAGTCTATGAGGCCCTCCGTGTCCCGAGCCTGTGACCCTCAGAGCCCCGAGCCACTGAGGTCAGGTTGTCCTGATGTTCTGAAGGTTCTTATGCCCCTGGGACATTAGGCACTAACGATCGCTGCCCTGAATTCCATGACGTCCTGAAAGTCACCTTTATCATCAGGTCACATATGAGTCCTTGCCATAAGGACCTGCGGATAAGCATTAATTAAGCATCAAATCGCCCTGTACTCAGCTGGCGTGTACCGGCCGATTTTCGCGAATCATGCTCAAAGGGACAGGCTGGAATTGTGAGATAATCGCATGGCTGGCATGCCCGGAACATGAAATGAGCCTGATTGAGTATCAGAGCTTCCTGATGATTGACACCGGAGTATCCAGGTACATAAATCAGACAAGGAAGGTGAAATAATGCGCTACCTCGTACTTACTGACATCCACGGTGCAGCCGGAGTGCTTTCCAATGCACTCAAGTATTTTGATCAGTACTCCTGTGATTACCTGGTCCTGCTGGGCGACCTGCTCAACCACGGTCCTCGCAACATCATCACCGAGACCTACGATCCACCAAAGGCTATTGAGCTGCTCAACTCCATGGGCTCAAAGATCATAAGCGTTCGTGGAAACTGCGATGGTGAGGTTGATTCCATGATGTTCAAATTCCAGTGCAATGCTCCTTACGCCAACATCATCGTCTCTGATCCATCAGGTCCTGATGCCACTGGACGTACCAGATCGCAGCGTATTTTTCTGACTCATGGTCATCTGCACAAGATTGATGCCGAAGACCTCGCCACTGCAGACGAAATGCGCGACAGTCTCGGACTCAAGTCTGGCGACATTGTGCTCAGCGGTCATACCCACGTAGCCGGTGTTTTCCCTAAAAAGAACGGTCTTATCAACATCAACCCGGGCTCTCCAACCCTGCCAAAGGGCGGCACAAAGGCCGGCTTTGGACTGATCCTTGAGGATCGTATGGAAATCAGGGATATGGATGACAACCTGGTTGATACCTATATGTTTAAATTCGTCTGATAAACGGGCCCCAAGGCTCTGATTTCAGCATACAAAGGTCCAGAGCCAGCCGGTTCTGGACCATTTTTTTAAGGCACAGCAATGAAGTCAGGCTCAACGCATCGATCATCGACGGCTGCTGCTCCTGCATCAGCATCAGCTCCTGCCCTCTTATCAGCATCTTCAGCTGGTCCAACCATCGCATTAGCCTCTTCAACTGGTCATTGCCTCGCATCGGCCTCTACAGCTGGTGCTGCCCCTGCATCGGCTTCTAAAGCCACTCCAGCCAACGCTTTTATGCCGGCGTCTGCTCACGCCAACGCTTTCATGCCGGCGTCTGCTCACGCCAACGCTTTCATGCCGGTGTCTGCTCCAGCATCTGCATGCGGGCTCGAATCCGCAACTGCAGCATCCGGGAGTACAGATAAGGCAGCCCCATTAGCATTGCGATCTCTGGAACTGTTCTGTGGTGCTGGTGGTCTGGCTTTGGGCCTTGGGCAGGCTGGATTTGCGCATGAGGGATTGTTTGAGCGCGACTCTGATTGCTGCAGAAATATTGCAGACAATATACAAATGGGGTGCCCGCTGACGGAAAACTGGAAGATCTTCAGACGTGATGTCCGTGAGATTGACTGGCTGGAGATGGGATTCAAGGCCGGTGAGCTGGCACTGATATCGGGCGGGCCACCGTGTCAGCCTTTTTCAGTTGGCGGCAGGGCAAAGGCCTGCGATGATGCAAGGGATATGTTTCCTGAAGCAGTCCGGGCGGTAAGGCAGCTTCAGCCTCAGGCTTTTGTCTTTGAAAATGTGCAGGGACTGCTTCGGCCTGCTTTTGCCTCTTATTTCAAATATATTCTGCTCCAGCTCACATGGCCGTCACTGGTACGTAAGCCAGATCAGAACTGGGAGCAGCACCTTCATGATCTTAAGGCACATGATGAGGGCAGCCACGGCTCAGCTGAGTATCAGGTTGCATATCGTCTGTACAATGCCGCAGATTTCGGAGTGCCACAGGTAAGACACCGCGTCTTTATTACCGGAATAAGAGCAGACCTGAATATGGCCCCTGTGCTTCCTGAACCAACTCATGCAAAAGAAGCACTGCTCTACAGCAAGTGGGGTGATGGCAGTTACTGGCAGCGTCATGGACTTAAGAAACCGACTGTCAGTGATATCAATATTATGGCTATCAACAAGGTAAGCAGATTTGTTCAGGATAACCCTCATATCAAGCCATGGCGTACTGTGCGTGATGCCATAGGAGATCTGCCATGTCCGCTGTCTCCAGAGGCTGCGGCCTGTAACTGCCATGAGTTCCGTGACGGCGCCAGAGCATATGCCGGTCATACCGGTTCTCTGCCTGATGCCCCATCAAAGACCATCAAGGCTGGTGTCCACGGTGTTCCTGGCGGGGAAAACATGATTACTCTTGATGATGGCAGTCTGCGCTACTTTACTGTAAGAGAAAGTGCCCGCATCCAGACATTCCCTGATGATTATCACTTCCACTCATCATGGACAGAAAGCATGCGCCAGATAGGCAATGCCGTTCCTGTAATGCTTGCTGCTGCGGTAGGACGCACGATCTTCTCTGTGCTGTCCAGAGCAGACAGATCTCATAGCTGACAGTAAACCGGCCGGGTCTGTACAGATAAAAGAGGATGAGTTTCTGTGCACTAAGGGGGCAGTAAGGTAAGAGCAGCTGAGTATTATTAAGTCATGCAGTTGAGAGACTTGAGCCTGTACAGGATGCAACTGGGCTGATCACCGCAGGGACTCTTACGGCAATCACAGCACTTATATGCGTGTACAAGAGAAAAAGGGCTCTGCGTCTATGACAGCAGAGCCCTTTTTCGTGATGGCTTATGCCTGCTTATGGCCTTGCCTGCTCCTTTAGTTCAGCAATACGCTCTTTGGTATTTGCTATGTGCTCGTTGAGAACCTTCTGGCAGTCTAGCAAAAAGGCATTGAACTCTTTGAGTTTTGCTGTGTCCTTAGCTGGAATTGACTTGAGATACTCAGCCATTTTGTCTGTGTTCTGGCAGCGCTCATAAGTTGCAGGCAGAGAAATATCAAAGGCAGCACCGTCAAGAGCTTTGCCTGTACCACTTACAGATCCGTTGTGGCCTTCAGTTTGTGCACTCTGTTGATCCGTGGAGACAGCTGCCGTACCAGTGTCAGCAGCGGTGGATTTGAAATTTTCCTGTCCGCCCTGAGCATGGGCACTTATTGGCAGGATGGTCAGCATGGTAAGTGCAGCAGCTGAGGCTGCGCGTGCAAGAGCCTTGTTCAGTGGCATGATGGTCTCCGGAAAATTAGTAATATCGCGATTATACCCGCCTTATACCTGGCTTAAAGACGGAAACCATAATTCAGGATCATCAGCAGCACCAGCATCAGTTGAACCGGCATTACCAGCTTAGGAGCACCAGCACCAGCATCAGTTGAACCGGCAGCACTTGTACCGCAACCGGCCGGGTCATCAGCTGCTGCATGCAGCAGCGGCGGTCAGCCGCGTCAGCGGCTGTGCCGCCGCAGTTAAAGACAGGCTGAATATGGCGGGTAAGCCTTGTTGCAATGAGGGCCTGCATAGACACAAAGCTACTGAAAGGTGTGTCATGCAGCAGGGTTATGGATGTTGGGTAAAGGAAATCTGCAACTCTTTTAATAGAAAAGTATGAGCTGTGTGGGACAGTTATGGTTTCAAATCCATATTCTTAATATGAGATGCAGATCAAATTTAAAAAAGATCATAAGATTTTAAATGAATAAAACATGATATACATCACGTTTTAACATTATCATGTTGGATAGACTGTAAATCCGCGCTCAAATTTTTTAAAAAAAGTGTTGACGCGGTGATGAAAATCATTAAAATACGTTTCCGCTGTGACGCACTGAGCAAACAGCTGCAAAGGCCAGGCGCCTCCAAGTTCTTTAAAAATCAGGTACAGACAATCTGTGTGGGTTCTTTAAGTTAAGAACTTTGAGTTTTGCCAACATACTGGCAACTGGTTACAGTTGCACTTCAAACGAATCATTAAAGTGAAGAGTTTGATCATGGCTCAGATTGAACGCTGGCGGCAGGCCTAATACATGCAAGTCGAACGGTAACAGCAGAGGAGCTTGC